>JBOHSP010000344.1:0-3795 GCA_050733275.1 Gemmatimonadales bacterium | reverse complement strand
GTGCCGGGGTCGCTGACGGCCGGCGTGCCGGCGTCGGTCACCAGCGCGACGTCGCGGCCGCCCCCCAGGAGCCGCAGGATGCGTTCCAGCGCGCGCTCGCTCGAGTGCGCGTGGAAGCTGACCAGCTCGGCGCGCGAGCCGACGTGGTGCAGCAGGGGGCGGGTGTGGCGGGTGTCTTCGGCGGCGACGGCGCCCGCGCGCTTCAGCGTGTCCGCGGCGCGCGGCGAGAGGTCGGCGAGGTTGCCGAGCGGTGTCGCGACGACGTAGAGCGTGCCGGCCACGTCACCACGTCACCTTCCAGGGGAGGCGGTCGTAGAAGCCCGCCGCCTGCAGCACGTAGCGGTGCTCCCGGGTCGCGTCCCGCAGGATCTTGGGGGCGGTGCCGGGCATCATCACCTCGGCCCCCTCCAGCAGTTGCAGCGCCCAGTCGCTGAGCGCGATGACGAGGTCGTCGGATCGCACGACGGCGTCGGGCGTGTCCGTGTCGCGCGGCACGCTGAGCAGCGCCAGCGCCTGATGGGTCTCGACCAGTCCGGTCGTCACTTTCTGCGCGCGCTTCTCCGCCTCCCCGGGGAACTCGCGTTCCAGCGCGTCCACGACGCGCCAGTACAGCTCGCGGTAGGTGTGCACGAGCGCGGTCGCCGCCTGGGCCGGCAGGTCCGCCGCGGCCGGGAACAGGCCTGCCGCCATCGCCGGCGAAGCGCCGTCGGGTCCGATCTCGAACAGCGACTCGAGGTAGCGCGCCGGCGTCACGCTTTCGGGCCGGTCGCAGAAGTACCCGCTCTGGTACTTGCCGTCTTGGAACCTGAGATAGGAGACGCGGCCGTTCGAGATCAGCTCGAGCACGCCGGTGGCCTGCTCCTGCTGCAGCGCGGGGAAGAATGGCTCCGGCTGGTTCACGTCGATGGCGCGGGGCTGGTACTGGCCCGCGCACGCGGCGTACATCCACGCGAGCTGCTCCATCGGAGCCGCGCAGTAGGCCAGCTCGCCGCGCTCCACCTGCGCCCGCATCCGCTTCAGCGCCTCCGTGATCGTGAGGACCTGCCGGCCGGCGGTGTGCAGCGACGCCGCGTTGACCGCCTCGCCCTTGCGGAAGAACAGCAGCACGCACTCGTCCGGCAGATAGCCCGCGATGTAGCCGTCGACGCGGCCGTCGCGGTCGCGCTTGGCGAACGCCAGCAGGTTGTCGAAATGAATGAACGCGAGCCGGGTGCGGTGAATCATACGGTTCACCTGCGGAAACTGCAGATCCGCGAGGCGTACCGGCGAATTGCCCAGGCGAGCGGTGCTCGCGCGCATCGTCCTCCGGGGAGGGAGCTACGGCAGCAGTTGCTGGATCTTTTGCTCGAAGGCCGGCGCCGGATAGGCGCCGACGATCGTGTCGACGTGCCGGCCGTCTTTAAAGAATAGAATACTCGGAATCGAGCGGACGTTAAAGCGCATCGCGGTCGCCTGATTGGCGTCCACGTCCACCTTCACAATCTTGACGCGGCCCTGGTACTTACCCGCCAGCTGCTCCATGATGGGCGCGACCATGTGGCAGGGCCCGCACCAAGAGGCCCAGAAATCGACGACCGCGAGCCCCTTGTGCTGCTCGACCTCCGCCTGAAACGTAGCGTCCGTGACGGCCATCGGATGCGTCGCCTCCATGTCCTTCCACTCCTTCTGCAGCCTGCGTTAAGTTGATCGCCTATGCCCCCACCTGGCGCATCCCGGGTCGCCCACATCGGCGTCGCCGTCCCGCGCGTCGCCGACGCCCTGCCCTTCTACCGCGACGTGCTGGGCCTGGTCCCGGAGCCGGCCGAGGAGGCGGACGGCGCCACGATTGTCGCCCTGCGGTTCGGCGATGTCGATATCGAGCTGCTGGAACCCCGCGAGCCGGACAGTCCGGTCGCCACATTCCTGGCGAAACGGGGGCCGGGGATCCACCACATCTGTTACCGCGTCCCGGACCTCGAGGCGACGCTGGCCCGCGCGCGCGCGGCCGGGTATCGCCTGGTGGATGAACAGCCCCGCCGCGGTGCCGGGGGCCGCCGCATCGCGTTCCTGCATCCGCGCACGACCGGCGGCATTCTGCTCGAGCTGACCGACTAAGTGGAACGCCGCGCCTTACGGCCCGGTTCCCGCGCCCGGCGGGGGACAGCGCCGCGCCGGGTTGCCGGCGCTTTCGAGATGCACGTCGTACACGAGCCAGCCGCCACTGTTCGTCTGGATCACGTCGATCGGAAGCACGTGATTGCAATTCGCGCGCTGCAGCTCCACGCGGAACGTGCGAATCTCGCTGCGCGCCGGAACGGCGAGCGGCCCTTCGAGGATCCGGTAGCCGGAGTGGTCGAGGTACCGCTGAATGATCGTGAGCCGGCGCCGCAAGACGTCGGCATCGATGGACTTGGCGGCGGGGCCGCTTTCCGTCCCCCACAGCTGCCCCATGCGGCGCAGGTCGTTGGCTTTGACCGCGGCGAGGAATTGCTCCAGCGACGCATTGACCGTCTGGGGAACGGGAACCACCTCGCCGCCGCCCCGGGGGGCGCCGCAGGCGATGCCGAGCGCGAGCACGGCGGGACCCCAGCGGTTCAGTCGTCGCATCACGTGCCCCGAAGGTAAGACGCCATGCGCCTCTACGTCAACATCGATCACGTCGCAACGCTGCGGGAGGCGCGCCGCACCGACGAGCCCGACCCCCTCGCCGCGGCCGCCGCCGCCGAGCGCGCCGGCGCCGACGGCATCACGGTGCATCTGCGCGAGGACCGCCGCCATATCCAGGACGCCGACGTGCGCGCGCTCGCACGACGCGTGCGCGTGCTGAATCTCGAGCTCGGCGCGAATGCCGAGATCGTGCGCGTCGCCCGCCGGCTCCAGCCGGCGCCGTTCCAGGCCACGCTCGTTCCCGAGCGGCGCGAGGAAATCACCACCGAGGGCGGGCTCGCGCTCGGGTCCCGCGGCGCCGGCGTCCGGCGCCTGCGCGAGGCGATCGCGCGCCTGCAGGACGCCGGCATCCGCGTGAGCCTCTTTATCGATCCCACGCCGGCTGCCGTCGAGCGCTCGCGCGAGCTCGAGGTTGCCGCCGTCGAACTGCACACGGGCAAATACGCCCATGCGTCGAAAACGATAGACCAACGGCGGCGCACCGCGGCGCTGAATGAACTGCGTCGGGCGGCAGCGTCCGCCAGGGATTTAGGCCTCGCGGTCCACGCGGGGCACGGCCTGACGTATCGGAATGTTCGGGCAGTCGCCACGATCCCGGCAATCGAAGAGCTGAACATCGGCCACAGTATCGTCAGCAATGCCGTCTTCTGGGGCTTCGAGGAGGCCGTGCGGCGCATGAAAACGCTGGTGGCAGGGGCCCGGAATCCCTAGCTTGTAGCGCCATGACCACACCCGGCGCCTCGCAGCCGCTCGGCCTGACGGATTTCTTCACGCTCGAGGCGGGCGAGTACCTCGACCGTCTCGACGCGCTGCTCCAGGGACCGGCCCCGCCCGCCGCCGACGAGCTGGTACGCCTCGCGCGCGCCCTGCGCGGCGCGGCGCTGATGGCCACCCAACAGCCGATCGCGCGCGCGGCGATGGGGCTTGAGGCGCTGGGGCGCGGCCTGGGGGAGGGCCGGCGTCCGTGGGACGCCGCCACGCAGCAGATCGCGATTCGCGCGGTGGATGACCTGCGGATCTTCGTGCGCCGCGTCCTGAGCTGGACCCAGGCCGACACCGCGAAAGCCGAGGCGCTGGGCGCGCAGCTCGAGCAGCTCGGCGGCCGGCCGTCCGGCCCGGTGCGCGGCACCGAAGCGCTGGGGCTCGACG
>JBOHSP010000343.1:0-2953 GCA_050733275.1 Gemmatimonadales bacterium | reverse complement strand
CGCGACATCCTGCGCCGCCGGGCCGCGGCCTGCGCGCCGCCGGGGCGCGGTGGTGCCGCCGGCCGGTCGTAGCTAACCTTCTGCGGTGGCAGACCCCAAACCGAAACCCAACTACGGCAACGCCTGGCAGGAAGCGCGTGCCCTGATCTGGCGGCACCGGCGCCGGCTCAGCCTCGGGCTGGCGCTGATGCTCGTCAACCGGCTGGCGGGGCTGGTGCTCCCCGCGTCCTCCAAGTACCTGATCGATCAGGTGATTGGGCAGCGCCAGACGGAGCTGCTCGGCGTGATCGCCCTCGCCGCCGGCGCCGCGACGCTGGTGCAGGCGGTCACGTCGTTCAGCCTGTCCCAGGTGCTGGGCGTGGCCGCCCAGCGCGCCATCGCCGAGATGCGCAAGGCGGTGCAGGCCTTCGTGCTGCGCCTGCCGATCGCCTACTTCGATTCGACGAAGACCGGCGTGCTGATCTCGCGGATCATGACGGACGCGGAGGGCATCCGCAATCTCGTCGGCACGGGCCTGGTGCAGCTCATCGGCGGGCTCGTGACGGCGAGCATCGCGCTGGCCGTGCTGTTCTGGCTCAACTGGCAGCTCACGGCGATGGCGATCCTGATCCTGGCGGTGTTTGGCGGCGGCATGGCGTTCGCGTTCACCACGCTGCGCCCCCAGTTTCGCGATCGCGGCAAGATCAATGCGGAAGTCACCGGGCGGCTGGGGGAGACGCTGGGCGGCATCCGGATCGTCAAGTCGTACCGCTCCGAGCGCGGCGAGCGGCTGGTGTTCGCGCGGGGCGCGCACCGCCTGTTCCGCAACGTGCGGACCACGATGACCGGCGTGTCGGGGCTCGGCGCATTCGCCACGCTGGTGATCGGGGCAATCGGGATCCTCATGATCCTCGTGGGAGGACGCGCGATTCTCGCCGGCACGATGACCCTGGGCGATTTCGTCATGTACGTTTTCTTCGTGGGGCTCGTGGCCGCCCCGCTGATCGGCATCGCGTCGATCGGCACGCAGATCACCGAGGCGTTCGCCGGGCTCGATCGGATCCACGAATTGCGCAGCGTGGCGACGGAGGACGCCGAGGACGGCGCGCGCGCGCCCCTCGGCCCGATCCGCGGCGACGTGGTATTCGACAACGTGACATTCGCCTACAAGCCGGGCGTGCCGGTGCTCAAGCGCGTCGCGTTTCGGGCGGCTCCCGGCTCCACCACGGCGCTCGTCGGCTCGTCGGGGTCGGGGAAGAGCACGCTCATCGGCCTGGTGCTGGCGTTTCACCGGCCTCAGGAAGGCCGCGTGCTCGTCGACGCCCGGGATCTCGGCACGGTGCCGCTGGGCGACTACCGCACCCAGCTCGGCGTGGTGTTGCAGGACAATTTCCTCTTCGATGGGACGATTGCCGAGAACATCGCGTTCGCACGGCCCCACGCGACGCGCGCGGAGGTCGAGGCGGTGGCGCGGGTCGCGCACGCCGACGAGTTCATCGCGCAGTTCGAGCAGCAGTACGACACCGTGGTGGGCGAACGCGGGGTCAGGCTGTCGGGCGGCCAGCGCCAGCGCATCGCGATCGCGCGGGCGATCCTGGCCGACCCGCGGATCCTGGTGCTGGACGAAGCGACGTCCAGTCTCGATTCCGAGAGCGAGGCCAAGATCCAGGACGGGCTGCGCGCGCTGCGCCGTGGCCGCACGACGTTCGTCATCGCGCACCGGCTCTCGACCATTCGCAGCGCCGATCAGATCCTGGTGCTCGAGGCGGGGGAGATCGTGGAGCGGGGCACGCACGAGGAGCTGCTCGCGCAGGGCGGGCGCTACCGCCAGCTCTACGACCGGCAGTACAACTTTGAGCGGGATCGGTTCATCAACCCGGGCGAAGACTTTACGCCGGAGCCGGAAGAGCAGGTGCCGATGCCACCCGTGGGGCCGCCGACTCGACTCTAGGACTCAACCTTTTCTCTTACCTGAAGACAGCGCGCGGGTTGTCATCCTGAGCAAGCGCGCCGCAGGCGCGCGCAGCGAAGGACCTGCTGTTGGGCGGCTCTGGACAAGCAGGTCCCTCGCTCCGCGCGCGTTCCGCGCGCTTTGCTCGGGATGACATGCTCGCGCTTGCTTGCGAGGGAGGAGTTATGAGCCGGCGCTCGGACTCCACATAGCGGTGTGAAACTGCTCCGACCGCGGCGCGAGCTTCCCTTTCCCAGCGGCGTACTCCTTCCACGTCGCCGGCGCATACCCATTCGGCACCTGCTGCATCGTAATGCACCCCTGCACGGGACAGACCGCCGAGCAGAGGTTACAGCCGACGCAGGCTTCTTCGATGATCTCCACGACCGGCCCGCCGTTCGCGCGGGGCAGGCGGCGGATCGCCTGATGGGCGCCGTCCTCGCACGCCGTCCAGCACAGCTCGCAGCGAATGCACGTGTCCTGGTCGATGTGCGCGATGCTGTGATAGTTGAGGTCGAGGTCCTCCCACTTGGCGACGCGGGGCAGGGCCCGGCCGCGCACGTCCGCGAGCGTGCGGTGGCCCCGCTCGTCCATCCAGTTCGAGAGGCCGTCGATCAGGTCTTCCACGATCCGGAACCCGTAGTGCATCACGGCGGTGCACACCTGGAGCGTGCCGGCGCCCAGCGCGATGAACTCGGCGGCGTCGCGCCACGTGGCGATCCCGCCGATGCCGGAGATCGGCACCGTCACGCCGGGGTCGCCGGCGACCGCCGAGACGAGGTGCAGCGCGATCGGCTTCACGGCGGGCCCGCAGTAGCCCCCGTGGCTCGACTTGCCCGCGACCGAGGGCTGCGGCTCGAACGTCGCCAGATCGACGCCCACGATCGAGTTGATCGTGTTGATCAGCGACAGCGCATCCGCGCCGCCCTTCACCGCCGCGCGCGCGATGTAGGTGATATCGGTGACGTTGGGTGTGAGCTTCACGATGACTGGAATCGTCGCGACTTCCTTCACCCACTCCAC
>JBOHSP010000342.1:0-2551 GCA_050733275.1 Gemmatimonadales bacterium | reverse complement strand
ATCTCAACCGCTCGGGCGTGCCGCTCATCGAGATCGTGGGCGGTCCCGACCTGCGCTCGCCCGCCGAGGCGCGCGCGTACCTGGTGACGCTCAAGCAGCTGCTCGAGTACACCGGCATCTCCGACTGCGACATGGAGAAGGGCAGCCTGCGGGTGGATGCGAACGTCTCGGTGCGGCGCGCGGGTGAGACGGCGTTCGGCACGCGCACGGAGGTCAAGAACATCAACTCTTTCGCGAACGTCGAGAAGGCGTTGAGCGTGGAGCGCGACCGGCAGATCGCGCTGCGCGAGTCGGACGATGCGGTCGTCCAGCAGACCATGCTCTACGACGCGCGTGACAACGCCGTGCGCCCGCAGCGCTCGAAGGAAGAGAGCCACGACTACCGGTACTTCCCCGAGCCCGACCTCCCGCCGCTCGTGCTCACGCCGGAATTCGTGGCCGAGCAGCAGAGCCAGCTCCCCGAGTCGCCGGCTGCCAAGCGCGAGCGCTTCGTGACGCAGTATGCCTTGAGCGAGGAGCACGCGACGGTGCTCACTGCCGGCCGCCCGCTCGCCGAGTATTACGAGAGCGTGGTGCGGGCGGGCGGCGAGCCGCGCGCGGCGGCGAACTGGGTGATGACGGAAGCGCTGGCGGATGCCAAGGAGCACGGGGACGCGCTGCGCGTAGCGCCGCCGGTGCTGGCCAAGCTGCTCGCGCTGGTCAAGGGCGGCACGCTCAGCCACCAGGCCGCGAAACGCGTGTTCGCGGAGCTGGCGGCGCAGGGCGGGGAGGGCGATCCGCGCACTATCGCCGAGGCGCTGGGGCTCGTGCAGGTCGCCGACAGCAGCGTCGTCGCCGCCTGGGTGAGCGACGTGCTGGGCTCGCACGCCACCGAAGTCGCGCGCTACAAGCGCGGCGAGGTGAAGCTGATGCCGTTCTTCGTGGGGCAGGTGATGAAGGTGTCGAAGGGCAAGGCGGATCCCAAGCTGGCGCAGCGCGTGCTCGAGGAGAAGCTGGCCTCCTAATCGGGCCGCGGCGCCCGCCAGGGCCGCTGCGCGCGCGACTGCTTCCAGTAGGCGAGCGACGGCTGCGGCAGGCCGAAGTGCTGTTCCGCCGTCTCCTCGACGCGCTCGGGCTCGTGCCGCCCGCCCTCGTGCAGCGCCTGGCGCCGCATCCGCTTCGCGAGCTGCAGCGCCGTGGTGCCCGCCGGATCGAGCCGGCGCGCGGCGGCCTCGCTGGCCGCGCCGCCGTCGCCGCCCAGCAACTCCATCACGTACTCGAACGCCACGGCCATGTGCCGCTCCACGTCCCGGTCGGCGAGATCCCAGCGGCTGGTCTCCGCGATCACCTGGAACACCCACTGCCAGCTCTGACTTTCCGTCAGATGGACCATGCCGCGGAACAGGCGGCGGTTGGTGCGCACGCTGAACAGCGTGGGCGAGAGAATGCCGTCGAGATGCGCGTCGCTCTCCGCGTGGTCGCGCAGGATCACGTCGCGCGCCTCGCGCGCATACGCGTCGCCGAGGTGGGTCTCGAACCGGCTCTCCCAGTACGAGTGCCCCAGCGCCGCCGTGCTCGTCGTCAGCACGAGCTGGCGTGGGACGAAGAAGTTGTGCGCCACCGTGTCGGCCGCGAGGTGCGCGAGGTATCCCAGCCCGAAGGCGCGGAGCGCGTCGCTCGGCGCCAGGTCGTAGATCTCCTGCCCGACGTGCCAGGCGTGGCAGTGGCGCCCGACCGGGGCGTACTTCTTCGCCATCGACGTATCGGCGGCGATGTTGCCGTAGAGGAAATCATACGGGAACGCGCGTAGCAGGTCGGCGACGAGCGTCGGCAACTGGTGCAGGTTCGTGAGCACCGACTCGCCGAGGAAAATGTGCGTGCCGGGAGTCCAGGCGTAGGCGGAGGTAGGAAGTACCACGAGCCCCAGGGCGACGAGCAGCACCACGACGGCCGCCCGCTTCACGAGCGTTTCCGCCTGCCCTTGAGGACCTTGCGGCCCCACTGCCACAGCATCAGCCCGCGGCGCACGTCGTGCATCGCCGCGGCGGCATCGAGCGCCGTCTCCTCCAGCTCCTCTTGCATGACCTCAGCGAGCGCGTCGAGATCGGTGAGGCGCTGCTCGGCCGCATCCGCCGCGCGCACGATGCGATGCCGGATATCGCGGGAACTGTCCACCAGCGACTCCGCTTCCGTCTTGATCGAAATGATGAGCTGGCGCACATCGGCGATCGCGGGGCCGGCCAGATTCTTGAGCGCGCGGACGGCCTTGCGCACGCCCAGCGCCGCCGCGATGAACGCCGCGGCCACCACGAGTGCTGCCAGCGCGATGATGCCGAGACTGATGGCCGAGACGACCCCGACCCAGGTTGGAAGCATCTACGAAACCTCCGCCCGCGATGGCGCGCCTGTCAACGGGGCGGGCCGCGGCGCGCGCCACGCCGCGTGTCCGGCCGCCGCCGCATGGGCGAGCAGCGTCCCGACCACCACCGTCGCAAGAATGGTTCCCGCGCCACGGCCGGCCGGCCGATACGCCAGCTCGAACTCGAGAGCGAGCGCGATGGCGGCCGCGCCC
>JBOHSP010000341.1:0-9595 GCA_050733275.1 Gemmatimonadales bacterium | reverse complement strand
TGCGGGGCCTGTCCGCCAGCGCCGGCGTTCACCCGCACGAGGCGGCGCAGTGGTCGGGGTCGGCGCGGGAGCGGGTCCGCGCGCTGCTGGCCGAGACGGCCGTCGTGGCCGTGGGCGAAACGGGGCTCGACTATCACTACGAGCACTCGCCCCGCGAGGCCCAGCGCTCGGCTTTCGAAGCGCAGCTCGGCCTCGCCGCCGAGACCGGGAAACCGGTCGTGGTGCACGCCCGCGATGCCGATGCCGACATGGCGGCGATGCTGCGGGGGCTGGGACCGCGGCCGCCGGTCGTCGTACTGCACAGCTTCGCGTCAGGCGATGCGGTCTGGGAGGCGGGGATGGCCATCGGGGCATACTTCTCGTTCAGCGGTATGATCACGTTCAAGAACTGGGTCCAACGCGACCGCCTGACTGCCTGTCCGGGCGACCGGCTCATGCTCGAAACGGATGCGCCCTATCTCGCGCCGGTGCCGCATCGCGGCCGGCGCAACGAGCCGGCATTCCTGCGCGCCGTGGCCGAGCGGGCCGCGGCGCTGCTGGGAGAGCCCGTCGAGGCGGTCGTCCGGCGGACCACGGCCAACGCGGAGCGCTGCTTCGGCCCGCGCCTCGCGGAGGCGCTGTGACCGCCGCCCCGCCGTCCGCCCGTCCGGCGATCCCCCCCGACATCGCTATCGCGCAGCGCGCTACGCTGCGGCCCATTGCCGACGTCGCCGCCGAGCTGGGGCTCGCCGACGACGAAGTCGAGCTGTACGGCCGATACAAGGCGAAGATCGCACTGCGGGCGCTCGAGCGCCGCAGCACGCGGGGCCGCATGGTGCTGGTCACCGGGATCAGCCCGACGCCCGCGGGTGAGGGAAAGTCCACGGTGACCGTGGGCCTGACGCAGGCGCTCCGCAAGCTCGGCACGCGCGCGATCCTGTGCATCCGCGAGCCGTCCCTGGGGCCGGTGTTCGGGGTGAAGGGTGGCGCGGCCGGCGGCGGCTACGCGCAGGTGGTGCCGATGGAAGACATCAACCTGCACTTCACCGGCGACTTCCACGCCATCGCCAGCGCGCACAACCTGCTGTCCGCGATGCTCGACGCCCACCTGCATCACGGCAACGCCCTCGGGCTCGACGTGCGGCGCATCCTCTGGCCGCGCACCATCGACATGAACGACCGCGCGCTGCGGTCGGTGATCGTCGGGCTCGGCGGCTCGAGCGGCGGTCCGCCGCGCGAAGAGCGCTTCGTCATCATCCCGGGCTCGGAGATCATGGCGATTCTCGCGCTCGCCACCAGCCTCGCGGATCTCGAGGCGCGGCTCGGACGGGTCATCGTGGGACTGCGGCCGGACAAGACGCCGGTGCGGGCCGCCGATCTCAAGGCGCAAGGCGCGATGACGCTGCTGCTCAAGAACGCGCTCAACCCCAATCTCGTGCAGACGCTGGAGGGCGGCCCGGCCCTGGTGCACTGCGGCCCCTTCGGCAACATCGCGCACGGCTGCAATTCGGTGGTGGCGACGAAGCTCGGTCTCGCGCTCTGCGACATCGTGCTCACGGAGGCGGGATTCGGCGCCGACCTCGGCGCGGAGAAATTCTTCGACATCAAATGCCGCCTGGCCGGCCTCAAGCCGGAGGCGGCGGTCATCGTGGCGACGGTGCGCGCGCTGAAGATGCATGGTGGCGTGCCGAAGGACCGGCTCGGGGAGGCTGACCCCGCCGCGGTGCAGCGCGGCGCCGAGAATCTGCGCCGCCACATCCGCAACGTGAAGAAGTTCGGCGTGCCGGCTCTCGTGGCCCTGAACCGGTTCGTGAGCGACAGCGACGCCGAGATCGAGGCGGTGCGCGCCGTGTGTACGGCCGAAGGCGTGGAGGCCGTGCGCTGCGAGGTGTGGGAGAAGGGGGGCGCGGGCGGGGTGGAAGTCGCCGAGGCGCTGCTGGCCCTGCTCAAGTCCGGATCGGCGTTCCGGCCGCTCTACGACGAGCGGCGGCCGATCCGGGAGAAGATCGAGACCATCGCCCGGGAGATGTACGGCGCGGAAGGGGTGGCGTTCGCCCCGGCCGCCCAGCGCGCGCTCGAGCTGTTGCCGCGGCTCGGCCTCGGCGAGACCCCGATCTGCATGGCCAAGACGCAGTATTCCTTTACCGACGAGGCCACGCGGCTGGGGGCGCCGAGCGGCTTCACGATCCACGTGCGGGACATCCTGCCGTGCGCGGGGGCGGGCTTCGTCGTGGCCCTCGCCGGCGATATCATGACGATGCCGGGACTGGGCAAGAGCCCGGCGGCCGAGCGGATTCGGGTGCATCCCGACGGCGCGATCGAGGGGTTGTTCTGATGCGCAAGAATAGGGGATTGGGCGTCGTCGCGACCGATGCGGCGCCCCCGGCGATCGGTCCGTACAGCCAGGCGATCACGACCGACGGCCTGGTGTTCACCGCGGGGCAGGTCGCCCTCGACCCCAAGACCGGCGAGCTCGTCGGCCGCACCACGGCGCAGCAGATGGAGCAGGTGATCGCGAACCTGCAGGCGGTCCTGGCGGCGGCGGGCACGGGGCTCGGCAACGTCGTGAAGACGACGGTCTATCTCGCCGACATGGCGGACTTCGCGCAGATGAACGAGGTGTACGCGAAACATTTCGGCACCCATAAGCCGGCGCGCTCCACCGTGCAGGCGGCGGGGTTGCCCAAAGGCGCGCGCGTCGAGATCGACGTGATCGCGGTGAAGGGCTGACGGGACGAGGGGGCGGATCGGGCCTGGTGGCCTGAGCAGTCTTCAAAACTGTATGGGGCTCGACCGAGCCTCGGTAGGTTCGATTCCTACACGCTCCCGCCAGCCCGACGCGAGTTGACTTCCCACCGGCCGAACACAATCGTAGTGGCCGATGCCCACAACCGAATGGGCTCGCCTGCGTGCCGATGAAACCGCTCAGCTGCGGCGCGGCGCCTGGTATCGCGTCGTCCGCCTCACACCCCTCGAAGCCGTGGTCGACGTCAACGGCCGCCCCGTCGCCGTCCCGCGGCCCGCGCTGCAAATCGTCCCGACACCGCCCACTCGCTGGAGCGTCGTGGCGCGCCCGGCGCATGCCCCGCGGATGCCGCTGGCGTGGGGCGCCCGCTACGGCGTCTGCCCCAACTGCCGCGAACGCGCGCACCTCGAGCCCAAGGCCACCAGCATGCGCTGCCCCAGGTGCAATGGGTTTTTCGACATCGGCTGGGAGGAGTCCTAAGGCTCTTGCGTGAAGACCCCCCGGTCTTCTATAGATTGCTCGCGCCCCCCCGTCGAACCCGCTATAAGGAGCACCCATCGTGGCTCAGACGCTCTACGCCCGCCTCCAGGCGGATGTGGAACTCGAGCTCCGCCGCGGCGCCTGGTATCGCGTGGTCGAGCTCGACGACCTCCAAGCCGTACTCGACGTCAACCGCCGGTCGGTGAGCGTGCTGCGCGCCTGGCTCGAGATCCGGCCACGCCCGCCGCTGCGCTGGAGCATCGTGGCAGGGCCCAGCGACGCCCCCGATCGGCGGGTCCCCGCCGCGCTCCGCGGCATCTACGGTGTGTGCCCGAACTGCCGTGGCCGCGCCGCGTTACCGAAACGGGCGCGAGCGCTGACCTGCCCGCGCTGTCGCCAGGAATTTGCCGTGAAATGGGAAGCGTGATTGTCGTCACCCCGATTTGGGTTATCGCGCATAGACACTGCGCGAGTGCCGTTGCACTGTTGTGTTCCCATCGAACGCCAGAGGCCGCCGGATGTGGGCTCGTCTCCAAGCTGACTTGAACTGCAGTCTCCGCCGCGGCGCCTGGTACCGGCTCATCAGGGTGGATGGGCTCGGCGCCGTGGTCGATGTCAATCGCCAAGCCGTCCCTGTCGTTCGCGCGTTTCTCCAAGTCTCCAAAACGCCACCGCGCCGCTGGACCGTCGTGCCGCGGCCCCGCGACGTTCCCGCGAGGGTACAGGTCGGTTCGCATTACGCCGTCTGTCCGTCCTGCCGGGATCGCGTGCCGCTGCGCGGGCGCCCCAGCCGCATGACGTGCGACCGCTGTCGCGTGGACTTCGCGGTGGACTGGGATGAGGACTATCTCGCGTAACGGCGCTCGACGGCGTTGATGGCCGCCGGCAGGCGGGATGATATCTTGTCTGCCGCGTGCTGCACGCCCACCTGATCGTCAATCCAGCCGCGGGAAGAGGCGCGGCGCGCCGGGCTGAAAGCCGGGTGTGCCGCGCGTTTCGTTCGCAGGGGTGGTCGCTCGAGATCCAGCGCACCGACGCGCCGGGGCACGCCGTAGAGCTCGCCCGGCGGGCCGCCGGAGACGGCGCGCGTCACGTGGTCGCCTTGGGGGGCGACGGCACGGTGCACGAGGTCGCGAACGGGCTGCTCCAGGTCGAGGCCGACGCCGCCCTCGGCGTGGTCCCGGCCGGCTCGGGCAACGACTTCGCCAAGCTCGTGGGCGTCTGCGGGCGCGGCGCCGACGGCGCCGTGGCCCGCCTCGTCACCTCGCGCTCCCGCCGCTTCGACGTGGGACGCGTGCTCGACGAGTGGTTCGTCAACAGCGCGGGCTTCGGCTTCGGGCCGGCCGTGGTGCACACCCGGAACACCGCGCGGGCGCTGCGCGGCTTTCTATCTTATCTGGTGCCCGTCGTGCGCACGTTCTTCACCTTCCGCCCGCAACTGCTCGATCTCGCCGCGCCGGGCTTTCGCGAGCGGGGGTACATGATGATGGTGGAGGTGTGCAACGGGACGACGGCGGGCGGCAGCTACCGTTTCGCCCCCGAGGCCGATCCGGCCGACGGCCAGCTCGACGTCTGCCTGATCCGGCGCGTCTCCCTGCCGCGCTTCCTGCTGGCCATCCCGCGCGTGCTGCGCGGAACGCACGGCTCGATGCCCGAGGTCGCTCTGTTCCGGACCGCCAAGCTGGTCATCCGCTCGCCCGAGGTGCCGCTCCGCGTCCACGTGGACGGCGAGCTGCGCGATCCGGGCACCCACGAGTGCACCGTGCAGCTCGAGCGGGCGCGGCTGAACGTGCTGGTGGCGCGGTGAGTAGCGACGTCGGCACGACGGCACGACGGCACGTTGGCACGTTGCTGGTCTGTCTGGCCATCGGGCCGACGTGCCCGCTTGCAGCGCAGGACACCGTACGCGTCCAGCCCAGCGATACCACGCTCAGCGACACAACCCGCCACGTCCGCCCCATGGGCGCCTTCTGGCGCTCCTTGCTCCTACCCGGGTGGGGCCAATCCGTCACCGGCCGGCACAAGACCGGCGCGGTGTTCGTGGCGTGGGAGGGCATCACGGCGTACATGACGCTCAAGGCGCAGCAGGAGGCGAACTATCTCAAGGCCATCGGCTCGGCGAACGTACGGCTCAAGCGGCAGGAAGTGGAGGATTGGCTCGTGCTGTGGGTGTTCAACCACCTCTTCGCCGGCGCCGAAGCCTACGTCTCGGCGCACTTGCAGGATTTCCCCGCCGGCCTCGAGGTCCGGGGCTTTCCCGGCGGCATCGGCGTGAGCATCCCGCTGCCCGCTCTGCGCGGCCCGTGAGCGCGCCGCTCGGGGTGTTCGACTCCGGGATCGGTGGCCTCACCGTCGCCCGGGCGTTGTTCGAGCGACTGCCGCACGAGTCCGTGATCTACTTCGGTGACACGGCCCGCGTGCCCTACGGGCCCAAGTCGCCCGACACCGTACGCCGCTATAGCGGGGAGATTCTCGCCTATCTGTTGCAGCGCGGGGTGAAGGCCGTGGTCGTCGCGTGTAACACCAGCACCGCGCACGCGCTCGGCCATCTGCAGCAGCAGTCGCCCGTCCCGGTGATCGGCGTGATCGAGCCCGGGGCGCGCGCGGCCGCGGCCGCGAGCCGGAGCGGTGTGATCGGCGTGATCGGCACGGCGGGCACCATCGCGAGCGGCGCCTACGAGCGCGCGATCCAAACGGTGCGGCCGGACGCGCGGGTGTCCAGCCAGGCCTGCCCGCTGTTCGTGCCCCTGGTCGAGGAGGGGTGGTTCGATCATCCCGCGACCGAGCTGATCGCGCGCGAGTATCTCACGCCGCTGCAGCACGCGGGCGTGGACACGCTGGTGCTCGGCTGCACGCACTACCCCCTGCTCAAGCCGCTGCTCGCGCGCGTGATGGGACCGGAGGTCACGCTGGTGGACTCGGCCGAGCAGACCGCGCGAGTGGCCGCCGACGAGCTGGGCCGCGCCGGGCTGCTCGCTCCGAGTGGTGGGGCACACGAGCATCGCTTCGTCGTTTCAGATGACGAGCCGCGCTTCCGGAAGGTGGGCGCGCGGTTTCTCGGCGCGAAGCTCAAGAACGTCGAGGTGATGCCGCTGTAAACTGCCGCAGCTCGACGCCTTCAGGCGTCACGACCGCGTACTTCCCCCCGTCGAGGAACGCTCCCGGATTCACGTACGTGCGGCCGTCCGGCTGACGATCGACCACCGCGCGATGCGTATGCGCCATCACGACGAGGTCGATATCGGGTCGCCGCGTCAGGAACTCGCCTGCCCAGCGCCGCTGCGCCTCCGCCGCCCGGTCCAGGACCGCCCGGTCCTTCGTATTGTCGGCGAGATGCCGCGAAAACAGGTCCGCGATCCAGAAGCCGATCGTCGGATGCAGCATCCGGAACAGGGCGACGGTGACCGGATGCCGGGTGATGCGGTGCATTATTGCGCCGCTCCAGTGCTGCTCCGTGAGGCCGTCCCCATGCGCTACGAACGCGCGCCGCCCGCCGAGCGCGAGCTCGGCCTCGCCGGCGTGGAACGCGATCCCCAGATCCTGGCGGAAGAACGCGCCGCCCCAGCGGTCGTGATTGCCCCCCACGAACGTGATCGGGATGCCGCGCGTCCGGACCGCCCGCAGCCCGGCCACGCTCGCGAAGTGCTTGCGCGGGATCACGGTCTTGTATTCGAACCAGAAGTCGAAGAGGTCGCCGAGGATCACCAGATGATCGCCGGGGCGGGGGATGTCTTCGAGAAAGGCGTGGAACGCGTCGCGGATCGCGGGCGGAACCTGCCCGAGGTGGGCGTCCGCGACGATCACGACGCGCGAACCGGCCTGGGTAGAGGGGTCGCGCACGGCCCCAAGCTTAGGAATCTGGAATCAGTGGGGCAAGCACATTAATGTTCGGGCATATGCTCCGCATTGGACACCTCGCCTGGATCACGGGCGCCGTGCTGGCCGTCGGCTTTGGCGCCGCGCAACTGGCCGGCCGATCCGCCCGGGGCGGGGCCGCCTGCGAGGACCTCGGCGTCGCCGAGCGCCGGGAGTGCTATCGCCGGGCGCTGTCCGCGCGGCTGACTGCGGGCGGCGTGCCCGCGGCGGTCGCGGCCCTCGACTCATTCGCCGCCGCCAACCCCTGGGTCGCCGAGCATGCCCACGAGTACGCGCACGGCGTCGGCATCGAGGCCTACCGGGCGGGCCGCCCGACGGATATCACGGCGATGTTCGCCGCCTGCGGCGACGGCTATTCCTCGGGCTGCCGGCACGGCGTGATTCAGGCCTACTTCGAAGCGGAGGACAGCGTCGGCAGGGCGGAGGTCGAGAGCCTGTGCCGGCCATTCAAACCGCCGGCGCCGGCGGCGAGCCGCTGGGTGCTGTTCCAGTGCGTGCACGGGATGGGGCACGGCCTCACGATGTTGTACGGGCACGATCTGCCGCGGGCGCTCGCCGACTGCGACCTTCTGGCCGACGGCTGGGATCGCGAGTCGTGCTACGGCGGCGCGTTCATGGAGAACGTGATCAACGCCACCGCGCCGCATCACCCCGCCACCCAGCTCGCGGCGCAGTCGCACCACCACACGGCGTTCCAGGCGATCGATCCCAACGATCCGCTGTATCCCTGCTCGATCATGGACTCGCGGTATCTCCACGCGTGCTATCAGATGCAGACCTCGGTCATGCTGCACTTGAACGGCGGGGACATCGCCGGCGCGGCCCGCTCGTGCGACCGCGCGCCCGTCTCCATGCGGCCGGTGTGCTATCAGAGCCTGGGTCGCGACATCACGTCGTATGCGCTGCGCGACCCCGCGAAGACCGCCGAGCTGTGCGATCAGGGCAGCGAGAGCTACCGGCCGGCGTGTTACACCGGCGCGGCGAAGGCGCTGGTAGACTGGACCGCGACGACCGACGCGGCGCTCGAGTTCTGCCGCATCGTCGTGGGCGACGAGCCGCACGGGCTCGGCGCCGGGGCCTGCTACCGCGCGCTCGGCGAGGAAATCGCGACGCTGCTCGCGGCGGCGCCGGAGCGCGCCCGCCAGTGCGCCCGCGCGGAGCATCCCGTTGCCGTCGCGGCGTGCCGCGCCGGCGCCGGAATTTGACTTTTCCCTCGCGCCCGGGCATTCTCCCGCGATCGTGAAGACTCCTGCGGCTTCGGAGCGACTTCGGACGGCGCTCGTCTCGACGCCGGCGCCGGTCGAACGGGTCCGCCTTCCCGGACGCGACGCCCGCAATCCCGGCATACCGCTCGATCTCGACGTGATCCGGGGTCTGCGCGTGAACCGCAGCGCGGTGGAGCGGCGCGCCGCGACCATCCCCACGCGGCGCACAGTAAAGAAGGAATGGCAGGCGGCCTGGCTGCTCCGCGCCATTACCTGCATCGATCTCACCACCCTGCAGGGCGACGACACGCCGGGCAACGTGCTGCGCCTCTGCGCCAAGGCCCGCCGCCCCCTTCGGGCCGACTTGCTCGAGACGCTCGGCGTGGCGCACCTCGACATCACGGTCGGCGCCGTCTGCGTCTACCACGCGCTCGTCCCGACCGCCGTGAAGGCGCTCGCGGGTTCGGGGATCCCGGTGGCGGCCGTCTCGACCGGCTTTCCCGCCGGACTCAATCCCTTCGCGCAGCGCCTCGAGGAAGTACGCGCGTCGGTGGCCGCGGGCGCGCAGGAAATCGACATCGTGATCACGCGGGCGCACGTGCTCACCGGCGCCTGGCAGGCGCTCTATGATGAAGTGCGCGCGTTCCGCGAGGCGTGCGGTCCGGCCCGAATGAAAGCGATCCTCGGCACCGGGGAGCTCGCCACGCTGACCAACGTGGCCCGCGCCAGCATGGTCGCGATGATGGCGGGCGCCGACTTCATCAAGACGTCGACGGGGAAAGAGCCGGTGAATGCCGTGCTCCCCGTGGGCGTCGTAATGACGCGGATGATCCGCGAATACGAGGCGCGCACCGGCACCGCCGTGGGCTTCAAGCCCGCCGGCGGGATCCGCGCCGCCCGGCAGGCGCTCGACTGGCTGATCCTGATGAAGGAAGAGCTGGGCGACCGCTGGCTCCGGCCGGCGCTGTTCCGGATCGGCGCGAGCGCGCTGCTCACCGACATCGAGCGCCAGCTCGAACACTTCGCCACCGGGCGCTACTCGGCGGCGTATCGCCACCCCATGGTCTGATGACCACCGTCGCCAAAGTGTTCGAGACGATGGAGTACGGCCCGGCACCCGAGAGCGCGGGGCCGGCGCTGGAGTGGCTCACGCAGCACGACGCTGCCCGCTTCGGCCATTTCATCGGGGGCCGCTGGACCGCGCCCGCCGAGGGCCAGTACTTCGAGACGATCAGCCCCGCGACCACGGCGGTGCTGGCGCGGGTCGCGCAGGGCGGCACGGAGGACATCGCCGCCGCCGTTGCCGCGG
>JBOHSP010000340.1:0-2055 GCA_050733275.1 Gemmatimonadales bacterium | reverse complement strand
AAAAAGAACCGCACGAACAACACGTCGCCCGTCCACCCCTCGGGCAGCGGGCCGAACGCCCGGCCCCGGCCGGCCTCCTCGACCGCGCCTTCCGCCTCGAGGTCGAACGTGAAGTTGCCGGAGCGGCGGATGAACTGCAGAGCGCTGATCGACCCGTCGCGATGCACGAAGAACGAAACCTCCGCTTCGAGAGGCGTGCTCTGCGCCGGCCGCTTCCAGCGCCGCAGCACCTGGGACACGATGTTCTGCAGGTACTCGGGGAACGGAAACGCGATGCCCTCGGTGCTGACGGTCGCCACGTCGCTGCCCGTCGACGGCCGCTCGCCCGGCAGCGGCTGCACGTCCGGCGTGGTGCGCGGCGCCGCTTCCCGTTTCGTCTCATCACGCGTCGGCGGCGGTGCCTCCGGCGACGCGGTGTTGCGCGGCTCGCGCGTCGTGGAGGGTGCCGGCCGCTGCTCGGCCGGCCGCTCCACAGCGGCGGGCGCGCGGCGCGCCTCCTCGTCCACGGCCGGCGCCGCGACCAGCCGCACCGCATAGGTCGGCGGCAGCACCGGCCGCCCGTGCGGCAGCGTGAACAGCAGGAGCACCGCGATCCCGTGCACCATCATGGTGCCGGTGAAGGCGAGGCCGGCGGGCGCAGGCGCCCGCGCGCGAGCGGTCATCGGTCGATCGTCTCCGGTTCCGCGACGAGCCCCACATCGGCGACGCCGGCCGCGCGGATCACCGCCAGCACCTGCACCACGCGTGCGTACGCCACCCGGCCGTCGGCCCGCAGATACACCCCGCTGGGACGTTTGGTCCGCACGAACGCGGGGAAGGTGGCGCGAAAGTCCTCGTACGACAGACCGGCCTCATCGAGAAAGATGCGCCCCGACCGGTCGACGGTCACGACCAGCCCTTCCTTCGGCTCGATGGGCCGGGCCTGCGCCCGCGGCAGGCGCACATCCACCCCGCCCTGCATGATCGGAGCGGTGATCATGAAAATGATCAGCAGCACGAACGCGACGTCCACCAGCGACGTGACGTTGATATCGGCGTTCAGCGGCAGCTCGCCGTGCCCCCGGAGACCGCCGCCCCCACCCAGGAGTCCGGCCATCAGATCCTCCCTTCACGCGCCAGCGTGCCGATGATCTCCTGCGCAAACCCCTCGAGCTCTCCGGCGAACAGGCCGAGCCGGTTCACGAAGAGGTTGTAGGCCATCACGGCCGGGACGGCGACCGCCAGACCCGCCACCGTGGTGACCAGTGCCTCGGCGACGCCCGGCGCGACGGCGGCGATATTCCCCGACCCACCCGTCGCGATCCCGATGAAGGCGTCCATGACGCCGAGCACGGTCCCGAGCAGCCCGAGCAGCGGGCTGACGGATCCGAACGTCGCGAGCCACGGGATGTAGCGCGCCGCCGCGTCGCGCTCCGCGGCGACCTCCTTCGCCAGCACCATGCGCAGCGCCTCGAGTTGGGTCGTCGTGAGGGCGGTCGCCGTGGCCATCGTGGCGCTGCCGGCCGCGGCGCTGGCGCCCACCTTCAGGCCGCCGGGCTTCAGCTCCGAGAAGAAGTGCACCCCCTCGCGCAGCAGCCGGTTGTAGGGCGAGGGCGGAAGCCGCATGGCCGCGTGGTAGGCGTCCTCGAGCCGCGCCGCGCGCTCCACTTCGGCGAGGAACCGGTCGCCCAGCCGGCGCATGCGCCGGAACTGCGACCACTTGAGGACGATCAGGTACCACGAGACGAGCGAGAACACCACGAGCACGGCGAGCACGAACTGCGTTTCCGGACTCGAGGTGAGCACCAGTTCCCAGGGCGTGGTGGGAATGGCTCCACGGACCTGTAGCAGCAGGATGGCGTTCTCCAAGCTCAGCTCCTGTATCCGTGCGGGTGGGCGCGGTGCCAGCGCCACGCGCTGGCCACGATGTCTTCCAGCGCGGAGCGACTGGCGCGCCAGCCGAGACGCGCGGCGGCCCGGTCCACGGCGGCCACGAGGGTGGGGGGGTCGCCGGGCCGGCGGGGCCGCTCCGCGACCGGGAGGGCGGCGCCGGTGACGCGGCGCGCGACCGCGACG
>JBOHSP010000339.1:0-4701 GCA_050733275.1 Gemmatimonadales bacterium | reverse complement strand
CGCCGTGGGCGCGCGAGACGGGCGGTGCCGAGTCCGGCGATGGCGAGCAGCGCCGCGGCGTAGAGTGGATGCACGGCGGCGAACGTTCGCGAACGCTTGACGCGCCCGCAAGCACCGCCGTAGCTTGGGCGCACGTATGCCACCGTCGTTCCGCGTTACGGGCGGGCGCGCGCTCAGCGGCACGATCCGCCCCGCGGGCAACAAGAACGCGGCGCTCCCGATCCTCGCCGCGACGCTCCTCGCCGACGGTCCCTGCCGCATCGACAACGTGCCCCGCATCCGGGACGTCGAAACGCTGCTCGCCCTGCTTGAGCACATCGGCGCCGGCGTGCAGTGGCACGGTCCGAACACGGTGGAGGTGAACGCCGCCACCGCCGAGCCGCGGCCGCTGGATCCCGGCCTGTGCCGCGAGATTCGCGCGTCCATTCTGCTGGCTGCTCCGCTGCTGGCGCGGTTCGGGCGCGTGACCCTGCCGCCGCCCGGCGGGGACGTCATTGGGCGGCGTCGCATCGACACGCATTTGCTCGCGCTCGAGCACCTCGGCGCCGAAATCACGGTCGGCGAGGCGTACGGCTTCGAAGGCAAGCTCACGGGTGCCGACATCTTCCTCGACGAGCCGAGCGTCACCGGAACCGAGAACGCGCTGATGGCGGCAGCGCGCGCCCCCGGCGTCACGATCCTGCGCAATGCCGCATCCGAGCCGCACGTGCAGGACCTGGCCCGGTTTTTGGAGGCGATGGGAGCGACCATCGAGGGCATCGGGACCAACACGCTGACCGTGCGCGGCGGCGCGGCGCTCGCCCCCGCAGCCTACCGCGTGGGGCCCGATCACATCGAGATTGGCTCGTTCATCGGCCTCGCCGCGGTCACCGGCGGCGCCATGCGCATCGAGGGGGTCCGCGCCGAGGACCTGCGCTCCACGCTGTTCGCGTTCGAGCGGCTCGGCGTGCGGCCGCGCCTGGAAGGGACCACGCTCGTGGTGGACGCGGACCAGGAACGCCGCATCCGGCCGGATCTCGGCGGCCACGTGCCCAAGCTCGAAGACGGCCCCTGGCCGGCGTTTCCCGCCGACCTGATGTCGATCGCGATCGTCGTCGCCACGCAATGCGAGGGGCTGCTGCTGGTATTTGAAAAGCTGTTCGAGTCGCGGCTGTTCTTCGTGGACAAGCTCATCGGCATGGGCGCGCGGATCGTGCTGTGCGATCCGCATCGTGCCGTCATCGCCGGCCCCAGCGCGCTGCGCGGGCAGGTCGTCGAGAGTCCGGACATTCGCGCCGGGATGGCGATGTTGCTCGCCGCGCTCGCGGCCCAGGGTGAGTCGGTGATCCAGAACGTGGGACAGATCGAACGGGGTTACGAGCGCATCGACGAGCGGTTGCGCGCGCTGGGTGCGCAGATCGACAGACAGGATGGCGCGAGATAGGAAGGTAGGGGCGCCACCCCCACCAACGTGCGCGGAAACGTCCATCGGCGACGCCGCCGTGCCCCGGCTGGAGCTCGCCGAATGGGCGGAGCGCTACGGCCTGGTCGCCGGCATTACCACTCGCGGCCAGGGCTTCAGCCTCGGCTTGTGGAGCGACGAGCAGGTGGGACGGGTAATGGGGCGGTGGCGGGCGTTTGACGCCGCTTTTGCGGGCCGCTTTCCTGCGCTCGTGCTGAGTCATCAAACCCACGGCAGCGCCGTGCGCTGGCACGAAGCGATGCCGCCGGGCTGGCTCATCCTCGACGGTCTCGACGGGCACGCCACCATCGCGCGAGGCCTGCTGCTGACCATTACCGTGGCCGACTGCATCCCGGTGTACCTGACCATTCCCCAAAAGGGCGCGATCGCCCTGGTGCACGCCGGGTGGCGGGGCACGGTGGCCGGCGTCCTCGAGCGCGCCATCGAGGTGCTCAAGTGGCGCGCGTTCGCCAAGGCTTCCGATATCGTAATCCATTGTGGTGTAGGGATTTGTGGCGCGTGCTATGAAGTGGGGTCGGAGGTCGCGGCACAGTTTGGTCTGGCTCCGCGTGACGCACCCCAGGGGCTCGACTTGCGGGCGCAGCTCGCGCGCCGCGCGCGCGAGGTGGGCGTCGAGCAGGTGTCGATTTCCTCCTGGTGCACGGCGGAGGCCCGCGATCGGTTCTTCTCCCACCGGGCGTCGGGCGGGCGCGACGGTCGAATGGTGGCCTACCTCGGGCGACCCACCGGTTGACACGGCGGGGCCCCCCGCTACATTCCGGGCGTGCTGCGGGCGAAGGTGGGCCCGCGCTTTTTTTTCCATGCTCACCGACAGCCTCGTCGAAGCGTTTCGCGCCCGGCTCGAACAGTCGGGGTTCGACCTGGCCGACCTGCGTATCGGCGGCACGCCGAATCGACCGCTCGTGCAAGTCCGCATCGATTGGCCGCCGCCAGCGCCTGCCGCCGACGTCGGGGGCGGCGTTCCGCTGCGCCAGGTGACGGTCGCGGATTGTACGCGGGCGAGCCGCGTCCTCGAGGCCTGGATCGACGCCGGCGGGGCCGGGCCGCTGGGCAACCGCTACGTGCTGGAGGTGTCCAGCCCGGGTCTGGAACGGCCGGTGCGCTGGCCCCGGCACTGGGCCCGGTTCGTGGGCCGCGACGTCAACGTCAAGGTCGCCGGTCAGGGCCGCGTGCGCGCGCGCATCGTGGCAGTCCCCACGCCGGAGACGGTAGTCCTGGAACCGCACGGGAAGGGTGCCGTGGAATATCGGCTGGTGGAGCTCAAGGACGCTCGGCTCGCGGCCGATGACCGATGACTGATGACTGATGACTGAGGACTGAAGACTGAGGACTGAATGGCGAATGCGACCGACGTAGTCTCGGCAATCCGGGAGCTGACCAATACCAAGCAGCTCGAGCGCAGCGAGCTGATCGACCTGCTGAAGGATGGACTGCATGCGGCGCTGGTGAAGCGCTACGGCCCGAACGTGCGAGCCGAGATCGGCATCGACGAGCTCAAGGGCTCGATCCGCATCGTGGTGCTCAAGACCGTGGTCGAAGCCGTGGAGGATCCCGGGACGCAGGTCTCGCTGGAGGAGGCCCGGTTCGAGGACCCGGAGTTCGAGCCGGGCGACGTGCTCGAGGAAGAGGTGCCGTTCGAGCAGTTCGGACGCACCGCCGTGCAGGCGGCGAAGCAACGCATCATCCAGCGCGTCCGCGAAGGCGAGCGCACCCGCATCCGCGAGGAGTTTTCCGGGAAGGTTGGCGAGCTGCTCTCCGGCGAAGTGCAGCAGATCGAGCGCGGCAAGATCGTCGTGATGCTGAACAAGTTCCGCGAGGCGGAAGCCATCATCCCGTACCGCGAGCAGAATCACCGCGAGCACTTCCATCAGGGCGATACCATCCGCGCCGTCTTGAAGCGCATCGAGGAGACGCCCAAGGGCCCGCGCCTGATCCTGTCGCGGGCGGACCCACTGTTCGTGAAGGCCCTGTTCAAAATCGAGGTCCCCGAGATCCAGCAGCAGATCGTGGACATCCGCGCCACGGCCCGCGAAGCCGGCAGCCGCACCAAGATCGCCGTCTCCTCGCGCGACGACTCGGTCGATCCGGTGGGCGCCTGCGTCGGCCTCAAGGGGTCGCGCGTGCAGGCCGTCGTCAACGAGCTCAACGGCGAGCGCGTCGACATTGTGCCGTGGTCGTCCGATCCCGAGCGGTTCGCCAAGCTGGCGCTGGCGCCGGCCCGCGTGGCGCGCGTCTTCTCCGATCCCGACAGCAAGACGATCCAGGCGATCGTGGACGAGGACCAGCTCTCGCTGGCGATCGGCCGCAACGGCCAGAACGTGCGGCTTGCCTCGGAGCTCACGGGCTGGAAGGTGGATCTCTATTCCAGCCGCGAGTGGCTGGAGCGCGGCGGCGAAGGCCCGCTGTTCACGCCGCTGCCGCCCGCGGAGGAAGCGGTGACCCAGGTCGCGCTCTCCGAGATGAACCTCTCGCCCGAGCTGGTCGCGGTGCTCGAGCAGGCCGGCAAGAAGACCCTGCAGGACATCATCGATCTCGAGCGCGAGGAGGTCGACCAGCTGCCGGGCATGACGGCCGATCTCGCCGACAAGCTGATGGCGTTCCTCAACGAGATGACGGAGGAGGGCGCGGACGACGAGGCGGCGGGACCCGGAGGGACGCCGACGGCGGCGTGAGCGGGCGTCTCACGCGGCTGCTGGGTCTCGGCGTGCGCGCCGGGACGGTCGTGGTCGGGGTAGCGGGCGTGCGGGCCGGGCTGCAGCGTAATCAGTTGGCGTGCGTGGTCCTGGCGGCCGACGCCGGCGCGCGCACGCTGGACAAGGTCGAGCGGCTGGCGCGGGCGCGGGGTGTGCCGGTGCTGCGCGGCCCGTCGGCGACCGAGCTCGGCGCCGGGCTCGGCCGGGAGGCGGTGCAGGCGGCCGGCGTCGCAGATCGCGCGCTGGCCCAAGGGCTGTTGTCAGTGGAGGAGTGAGTGGCAACGACGAGAATTCACGATTTGGCGGCGGAGTTCGGCATCTCCAGCGACGTGCTCATGGGCATGCTCAAGGAGATAGACATTTTCGTGCGCAGTCATCTGACGCCGCTCAAGGACGAGCAGGTGGCGCTGATGCGCGCCCGCTGGGAGCGCGACAAGCGCAAGCAGAAGCAGGCGGCGACCCCGGGTCCCAAGCGACGCCGCGCCGTCAAGACCGCCGCCGAGCCCGCGCCGGCGCCGCCGGCCGAGGCGGCGGCCCGTCCCAAGC
>JBOHSP010000338.1:0-7731 GCA_050733275.1 Gemmatimonadales bacterium | reverse complement strand
TCGAACTCCGGGCGGTACCAGATCGAGTTCGCGATCGTGAATCGCACCCGTGGGTCGAGGCCACGCAATAGTTCAATCAGCGCGTGGTACGCCTCGTTTACCTCGGCGACACTCATCCCCTCGAGCTGGAGCGTCGCCCGCATCGCCTCCTCGGTCGTGCCCGCGGCGCCGTTGTAGGTCATGGCCAGCGCCATCGCGACCGAGAGGGGAGAGATGAACAGATTGGGGAGCGTGTCGCGCGTCTCGGCGGTGAGCTGCCGCACCAGCTTGATCGCGAGCCGGTTGTCGGCGTCGATGAGCCGCTGCTCGTTCGCGGTCAGCGACCGCGGCAGCGCGGTGATCCGGACGGGGGCGGTGGGGTCTTTGGCGCAGCCCAGGACGGCAAGCGCCGCCAGGATCGCCGGGGCATGGACTCGGACCTGCATGACGACTGCTCCTGGCTGGGGGTCGTTCGGGGATACCCTCGGACCCCCGAGTCAGGTCACGTCGAAGGCGCGCCGCTCAGAACCGCGCGGGCTCGCGCGGCGCCGCTGCCGCGGATGCGCCGCGCCGGCCCCGCAGCCACGTCTCGAGCTGCCAGCGCCCGCCGCCCGACGCCCAGATGTAGAGCCAGATGAAGCAGTAGAGCGCCGGCAGCTCGCCGCGGTTGGCCCACGGCAAGATCGACCCGCTGCCGCCGGCGTGCCGCCAGAAATACGCCACCGCCATCTCCCCCGCCACGACGAACGCCACGTAGCGCGTGAACAACCCCAGCGCGATCGCCAGCCCGCCGAAGAACTCGAGCACGCCAGCGACGCCCATCGGCCACCACGCGGTGAAGGGCGCGTCGGCGCCGAACCAGCCGAACAGCTTCTGGCCGCCATGTATCATGAAGAGGAACCCGGCGACGATCCGCAGCGCATTGAGGGTCAGCTCCTGGTACTTCTGACCGAACATCCCGTTCATGTGGACTCTCCCCGATCATCGGGCGGCTTCAGCATGGGACCACGAGCTCCAGCTCGAGAGGGTACCCCAATCCTGCCGGTCGCGCAAACCCGTGGTCCAGCGCCGCGACATCGAGCGCCACCGTGTCGAGGTTGTGGAGGGCACGAGGCTGCCCAAACGCTGATGATCGCGCTCGCCGCAGAGGAGTGTCATATTCGGGCCGGCGGTCCTAGATGCGGCTATTGAGGGCCTCGACGATGCCGCCCACGCCGGGCAGGATGCCGCCAGTGAGGCCTTCGAGCAACTGTGCCAACGCACACAACAGCGCGCCGACCGCTCCGGACCCGCGGCCCGTGACCGTGGCGGCGGGCACGTCCACACTCGCGACCAGCGCATCCACCCGGATCGCGCTCAGGTCGATGGTAACGAGGTCGCACTGGCCCGGCCCCGAGCTCGTGACGCTCACGGTCGTGAGGAAATTTTCGGTGACGACGTCCGTCCCGAGCACGCCGCCGGTGAGCCGCAGGACGCCTTCGGCCTCGACGCCGACGATCGTCCCGACGATGTTCTCTACGAGGGCGAAGTTGGTGATGACGGCCTGGTCGACGACGACGTCGCCGAGGCGTCCGATCAACGGCAGCGTGAGATCGGTGACGCTGGAGAGCACGAGGCCTGTGCCTTCAGGCGCCTGGGACTGCATGACGGGGCGCGTAACGCCGTCGCGCAGGTCTGGACTGGTCGAGTGGTCGGCGCACGCGACCGCCGTTGCGAGCGGCAGCAGGGCCAGAGCGGTGAGTTTCATACCGAATCTCCGGATGCGAGGGACGATGTCGGACTTCCACAAACACGACGGCCGCCGGGCGCGGCGGCCGAAGTGTGCATCGCACAGACGTTCCATGCGGGGGACGGCAGCCTTGACCCGTCGCCGGCAGGCGCCGGGCCAAGACCTCCTGCTCGGATCCTACGCGGCCGTCCTACCGTTCCTCTTCAAACCCACCTTCTTCTTCACGCTCGGGGTTCTGGCCGGGACGCACACCCTCGCGCTCTTTGCGCTTCATGGGGCCGCCCGGTTCGTCCTGCCGCGGGGTGCGCGGCGTATTCGGGTCCTGTCGCATGCTCTCGCTCTCCCAATGTGTTGAGGACCGAAACGTCTGCGTGCATGCGAAGATTAGGCGGCGCCCGAATACGTCAGTATCGGCCGGACGGACGAAATCGGGACTAATGCCAAGGCGTTAGAATCGATAGCGGACCCCCACCTGCGCCTGGAATTGGAACGGGTCGAAGCCGACCGGCCGCTCTTCGCCGAACGACGAAGACACCGAGTACACGACGTTGTTGGTCGTCGCGTTGAAGCTGTCGGCCGCCAGCAACTCCTGGCGCGAGCCGAAGACGCCCATGAACCGGCCCCAGTTCTCGTTCAGTCCATTCAGCACGTTGAACAGGTCCACCAGGATCTCCACCGACTGACCGCCCAGCGTCGGCACTTCGTAGGCGAGCCGCACGTCGAGGGAGTTGAACGGCGGATTGCGGCAACTGTTGCGCGCCGCGATGCGCCCGACCTGGTCGGCGAGGCAGGAGTGCTGCTGGATCAGGGAGTCGAGGCGGGCCGCATCGGCCGCCGAGGCGAACTCGAGCGTGGTACCGACGAAGGCACGATCGTTGCCGCTGATGCCGTCGGCGTTAATGTCGCCGTCCACGAGCGGCGTCCACGGGGTCCCCGACTGGAGCCGCCACAACGCGCTGACGCGCAGGCCGAAGGGTGTGCGGTACAGCCCGCTGAGCACGACGACGTGCCGCCGCTCGAAGCGCGACGGCCCCCAGGCGCCGGTGAGATCGTCGCCGGCGTCGCCGATGAAGTTGGGGTCGCCCGCGGTGGGCTCGCCCGAGAAGCCTTCGCCGCTCGTGCAGCAGGAGAACGAGCTGTTGTCGTAGGCGTGAGTGAAGGCGTAGCGGGCCGCGACCACCAGCGCGTCCGACACGCGATGGTCGGTCTCCAGTATCACGTTCCAGGCCCGCGCCTCGCCCTCGGACACGTTCATGAAGACGCGATCGAAGGCGCCATTCCGCAGTCGCGCCGAGCCCGCCGAGTTGTCCGGACTCCACCCCGCCTGCGGCACGTGCACGGGCCGGTTCTCCGCGGCGAGCGTGAACACCGGGTCGCCCAGATTCAGATCGATGACGTTGAACTGCCGCCGCGACACGCTGTACAGCACGTCCACGGCGACCCGCGTTCCGGGCCGCAGAACCCGCTCGAACCCGAGATTCGCCTTGAGGGTGCGCGGCAGCGTGAAGTCGGTGCTGAAGACGCTGTGCTCGGGGCGCCCCGTCGGGGCCGCGCCGCTGGCGCACGCCACGGGGTTGTTCTGCCCGTCGGGCGAGGCGAGCAGCTCCTGCAGGTCGAAGGCGGGCACGTCCGCCCCGGTGCAGAATACCGAGAGCAGGGGACGCTCGGTTTGGAACACGTTCCCCGCGAGCACCGTGGGCGCGCGGCCCACGAGCAGGCCGACCCCGCCGCGCACCAGGCTGCGCCCGTCGCCGCGGGGATCGTACGTGAAGGACAGCCGCGGCGACACGCCGGTGAAGCTCGGGACCACGCCCGTGGTGATCCCGAAGGTATCCTCGACCGCCTGCACACGGCCCGGCTCATCGGCGAACGTAGTGCCGCCCACCCGCATGCCCGCGGCGATCATCAGGCGGTCGGTGGCGTGCCACTCGTCCTGCCCGTACACGTTCCACTCGAGCGCCTGGAACTCGGCGAACGGCACGTCGTAGCGCGGGCACAGCACCAGCTGGCCGGCCTGGTTGGCCACCAGCGGCTCGGGGCAGGCGCGCAGCAGGCGGAAATAACTATTGGGGGTGTTGTTCTCGAAATCCGCGAGGCTGCGGAAGCGGTATTCGCCGTTCCCCAGCAGCCAGAACATGTTGGCGGTCTTCGACAGGATGTTGCTCGTGCCGAGCTTGAGGACGTGGTCGCCGCGGCGGTACGTGAAGTTGTCGATCAGTTCGAGCTTGGTCTCCTCCAGACGGTTGCGGAAGATGATGCCGTCGCCGCCGAACTCGATGGACTGCCTCGCGGGCATCGAGTCCACCTGAATCTCGGGCAGCGCGCCGCCGTCGGGCAGGAACGGGCGCGGGCGATCCTCGTACGAGAACTGAAAGCGCAACGTGTTGAAGGCGCTGGCGCCCAGGAGGGAATTCAGCTCCGCCACCGTGGAGTACGTTTGGTCCTGGAACGGCCCGCCGTGCGTGATCGCCTCTTCGGTCGAGATCCGGTCGTTGGTCTGCTCGAAGTCGGAGAAGTTCTGCCGCAAGGTCAGCCGGTGCCGGTCGTTGATCGTCCAGTCGAGCCGTCCGAAGAGGACCATGTTGTCCTCGTCCTGGGTCTGCTGGCCGAAGAAGCGCTGGGGGTTTGTCAGGCCGTAGACCGTCTCGGCGATCGTGAGGAAGCGCTGCAGGCTGTCGGCGTCGACGCCGGTGGCGGACTCGGGTGCGCCGGCGAAGATCGGCTGGTCCTGGCGCTGCCCGTCCAGCGAGACGAAGAAGTGCAGCTTGTCGCGCTGGATCGGGCCCGACACGCTGAACCCGAACTGGTAGACGCGGAAGTCGGTGGGCGCCTCACCTGTGAAGTCCGACTTGGTCAGTCCCTCGTCGCGGAAGTAGAGGAATGCGCTGCCGCGGAATTCGTTCGTGCCGCCGCGGGTCACGGCGTTAACCACACCGCCCTGATAGTTGCCGTATTCGACGTCAAAGCCGTTGGTAACGAGCTGGAACTCCTTCACCGACTCGAGCGAGAACGTAAACGGCGTGCGCGAGCTGCCGCGGTTCTCGCCAAAGAACACGTTGTTGGCATCCGCGCCGTCCACGCGTACGTTGGTGCCCGAGGTGCGGGCGCCGCCGATCGCGAACTGCCCGCCCGTGCCGACCTCCGGATGCGGGCTCACGAGCGGCGAGAGATTGAGAAAGTCGGTAAAATCGCGCCCCAGCACCGGCAGATTCTCCACCAGCTCCGGAGGGATCGTCTGGGCGACCCCGCTGCGCGTGGGATCGATGGCGAGCTCTCCTGCTTCGACGACGACCTCCTCGAGCGTCACCGGCGCCGCCTCCAGCGCGAGATCGAGGGTCGTCGTCTCGCCGATCGTGACGCGGATGCCCGCCAACGCGAGTGGCCGATACCCCACCAGCCGAGCCCGCACGGTGTAGAGCCCCGGCGGCAGCAACGGGATGAAGTAGCGGCCTCGGGCATCACTCATGTCGGCCCGCCGCAGGCCGGTCTCAGTATTCAGCGCCACGACTTCGACGTCGGCGAGCGCCTGCCCGGCGGCGGTGACGTCGCCGCCGATGCCGCCGCTGGTCGCCCCCTGGGCGGCGGCCGCGCCCGGTACGCCGAAAAGAAGAATGCAGGCCAACAAGGAACGCATCGGCATGGACGACCTCCGGGATTGGGACCGTCGGGAGCAAAGGGCCCGGAAATCGTAGGGGGTCGGACGGCACACGGCAAGCGTTACATTGAGCCATGCTCCTGGCGCCCGCGGCGTACGCCGTGATCGCTTACGTGCTCGCCAGCCGGCTGGCGTATGTGCTGTTCGTCGGCATCGCCCTGCGGCGCCAGGAGCGGGCGGCCGTCTTTACCCGCGACGCCGGCGTCGCCCGCGGCTTCCGCCGTTTCCGGCGGATCGCGGCCGCGGTGATGTACAACGACGCGGCCGCCTTCATCCTTTTGTGCTACGTCACGCGCGACACGCTCGCCGCCCCGGTGCCGCGGAGCGTGGCGGTCGGCGCGGGCCTCGCCCTCGCCCTCATCGGGCTCGGTATCAAGCTGTGGGCGGCGCGCACCCTGGGCGCGGACGCCTATTACTGGTACAACTTCTTCGAGCCCGCCCCCGCCGGCAGCCGGACGCCCGTCTCCGCCGGACCGTACCGGTTCGCCTCGAACCCGATGTACACGATCGGCTACCTCCAGACCTACGGCCTGGCGCTGATCCTCGCCTCGTGGCCCGGGTTGCTCGCCGCGGTGTTCGCGCACGCCGCGATTCTCGTGTTCTACGTCGTCGTCGAGAAGCCGCACTTCGAGCGTTTGCACCGCTCCTAGCGCCCGTTGCTGATCCGGGCGCCGCAGCCTATTGTGGGCCCGTGGCCCGGACCCCGGAGCCGCCCATGCTCGCCGAGTGGGCGCGCACGCTGCAGCGGCGGCTGCGCCAGCGCGGCACCAACTCCTTCATTCTCCACGGGCCCGGCGTGCGGGACATCCACCCGCTGGGCACCCGGCGCCACGGCACGATCGCCCACTTCCTGACGGAGGTGATGTTCACGGACCGCGCCGTGATCGTGCAGTACGACCGCGGCGCCGGCATCCGGTTCATCGATCCCCACGCCGAGCAGGACTTCCGCACCGTGCTGAAGGCGTATGACAAAGTGGGCGGCACCAACCTGGCGCAGACCCAGCCGCGCGATCCGGACCGCGCCCTGCATGTGCTCGAGACCTATCTGCTGCACCAGCTCCACGAGAATCCCCGGTTTTCGGCGGCGGTCGTGATCGATTACGCCGAGACCGTGGCGCCGGCGGGGGATCCGGGCCAGCTGCCGGTCGAAGACCGCAACGCCATCGTCACGCTGCGCCGCTGGGCGGCCGATCCGCTGTTTCTCCAGCGCCAGGTCACGTTCTGCCTGATTTCGGAGAGCACCGCGGCCATCAACGCCTCGCTGGTCGGGGATGCACGCACCTTCGAGCTCGAGGTCCCGGTCCCCGACGAAACGGAGCGGCACGCGTTCCTCACGGGCCGCGGGGCGACGCCGCAGACGTTTTCCCGCATCGAGCCCCGCAAGGTCGCCGTGCTCACCGCGGGTCTCACCCGGCTGCACCTCGAGAGCCTCATGGCGGAGGCGGAAGCGGGCGGGGCCGCGCTCGACCCCGACGCCCTGACGCGCGAGAAGAAGCGCCTCATCGAGGAGGCGAGCGGCGGGCTGCTGACGTTCCTCACGAGCCGCGTCGGGCTCGATGCCGTGGCCGGGCACGAGGGCGCCAAGGTCCTCCTGCGGGAGACGGCCGCGGCGCTGAAGCAGGGCCGCCTCGCCGTGGTGCCGATGGGGTTCCTGATCTGCGGGCCGGTCGGCACGGGCAAGAGCTTCATCGTCCGCTGCTTCGCCGCCGAGATCGGTATCCCGGTCGTCGAGCTGCTCAACTTCCGCTCGATGTGGCAGGGGCAGACGGAAGCGAATCTCGAGCGGATCCTCGGCCTGCTCGACGCCCTCGGTCCGGTGGCCGTGGTGGTGGACGAGGCGGACGCGGCGCTCGGCAATCGCCAGCGGGGCGGTAGCGACGCGGGGGTCTCGGAGCGCGTGTTCGCGGCGCTGGCGGCGTTCATGGGCGACACGCGGCGCCGCGGCAAGGTGCTGTGGTTCCTCCTGACGAGCCGCCCCGATCTCGTGCCGGTGGACCTGAAACGCCAGGGCCGCGCCGAGGAGCACATCGCGCTGTTTTCCCCCGGCAGCGCCGCCGAGCGCGCCCGGGTGTTCGAGAGCCTGCGGGCCCGGCTCGACATCCCGCTGGAGCAGGGCATCGATGCGGCGGCGCTGTTCGCCGACGTCCCGCATCCGATGTCGCCGGCCGACATCGAGGCCGTGCTGGTGCGCGCCAGCCGGCGCATGGCGATCGAGCAGCGACCGGCGCTGAGCGCGGTGTTGCTGCGCGAACTGATCGCCGACTTTCAGCCGCCCGCCTACCCGGTGGAGATCGAGTACCAGCGGCTCATCGCCGCGTTCGAGTGCACGAGCCGGCAGCTGCTGCCGACGGACCTCGCCGCGTTGCCG
>JBOHSP010000337.1:0-15041 GCA_050733275.1 Gemmatimonadales bacterium | reverse complement strand
TCGATCTGTTTCTGCAGCGACCAGCGCCACGCCTTGGCCCAGTCGAAGCGGCGCGACAGGCCGAAGACGAAGCGGTCCCGCAGCACGTGCGCTTCCTCCGTCAGCGCGAACGAGCCGGTCTGGCCGGGCGGGGCGTGCCGCCACGTGGCCACGACGATCTCCCGCAGGAACGCCGCGGAGTCGGGATCGATCGAGGGTCGCGCCAGCATCAGCACGACGCCCGAGTCCGCCTGCAGGCGCGCGAAGTACGCCGGGAACTCGGTGTAGTCCATCACCACCGACTGCTGCTCGTACAGCTCATCCGCCGTCACCCGCAGCGTGACGTCGAGAATCACGCCGTACATGCCGTAGCCGCCGATCACCAGCGAGAACAGCTCGGGATTCGAGTCGCCGCTCACCTCCACGATCCGGCCGTCGGCGAGGAGGAGGCGGAACCGCTCGACCACCTCGACCACCTGCGTCACGTCGAGATCGCGGCCGTGCGCGTTGGCGCTCAGCGTGCCGCCGACCGTGAAGATGTTGGACGACTGCATGACCTTGACCGCCAGCCCGCGCGGCGCGAGCGCGCGCTGCACCGCGTCCCACGTGGCACCGCTCTCGACGGTGATCGTCTGCCGTACCGTGTCGATCTCGAGGACGCGGTGGAAGCCGCGCATGTCGAGCCGCACGCCGCCCGCGACGTAGGTGTGGCCGCCCTGGCTGTGGCGGCTGCCGGCGATCGACACCTTGAGCCCGCGCTCGCGCGCATCGCGCAACACGGCCTGGAGCTGCTCCACCGCGCGCACGTGCTCGGCGCGGGCAATGCGCGCCGGCGCGATCCGCGCGACGTCCGTCGCGAGCAGCGAGTCGTCGCCGCGGAACAGATCGCCATACGAGATGGCGAACGTGCTCGCGTAGGCGAGCACCGCGAGCAGCCCGGCGCCCAGCGCCGCCGCGATCCAGCGCGCGCGGCTCACCTTAATGGCGGTTGCTGCTGTCGAGATCCGCCGCGATCAACCAGGGCCCTGCCGCCGAGGCACGGCGCAGCGCGAGCACGAACTTGCCGGCGTCCCGCCCGGCCGCCGGGTCGCCGTAGCCGTACGCCCCCACGATGTAGCCGACGGTATCCTGCACCGCGAACGCGAGGGCGCGGAGCTGGAGGTCGCCGCCCGAATGCTCGTAGGCGCGGCGGATGGCCTCGTGCCCGCGCACCCAGCCGCCGCTCGTGGGTACGAAGCCGTCCTCGGTGAACAGCGCCGTGAGGACCTTCGCGTCAGCCGCGCGCCACGCCTGCTCGTAGTCGCGCAGCACCCGATCGAGCTCGGGCGGGAGGGCAATTGAGGGCAGCGGCGCCGGCGGGGCGTTCTGCGCCAGGGCGGGAACGACCGGGACGGTGGGGACGGCGACGGCCACCGCCAGACTCACGAGCAGTCCGCGCATTATTTCCTCCGTTTCACCTGTTTGCGGCCGGCGACGGCGATGGCCCGTTCCGCCCAGGGGCGCAGGGCATCGGGGTCATCGAGCAGCTCGGCCGGCAGCTCATAGTACTGCATCGTTTCGCCCGTTTCGCCATAGGGGCGGAACGGGCCCATCCCCCGGGCCTGGAAATCCCCCCGGTTGCTGTCGTCCACCTTCAGGTAGACGATGTCGTCGGCAATCAATGCGAAGAAGCGGTCGCCGGCGTAGATCCCGACGCCGCCGAACATGGCGCGCGCCCGCACGCCGGCGACGGCCCGGCCGAGCTGCTCGAGCACGAAGGCGCGGAAGCTGGGGGTCACGGGCACGCCCCCAATTAAGCAAGGGCCGCGAGCATCCGCTCGCGGCCCCTCGTCCGGTTTCCCCCGCTCACGCGGTCAGCAGTCGCTCTCCCCCGGGCAGAATCGGAACACGAGCCCCATCTGACGCAGCGTGAACCCGCCGCTCGCGGTGGCTTCCAAGGTATCCACCGCGGCGGGCGGACCGCCCTGGTGGGTGGGCCAGCCGGTGTAGCGCAGGATGATGCGGCCGAGCTGGTTGAAGAAGACTCCGGGCTGGGTCCATTCCGTGAAGACCGAATCCGTTCCGTTCAGACGTCCGCGCCGCTCGAACCGCTCCACGCGGGACTCGGCGAGGAACGTGATGCGGCCCTGGGTGATGGCCGGGCCCGTGGGCGTACCGTTCACCGCGAAGGGCAGCGCGCGCCCATTTATGGTGCGCAGCGTGTAGGGCTGCCCCATCTGGGGCGCGCCGGTCGGGTGGTTGCAGGTTGTGAGACCGATCAGGACGGCCCCGAACACCAGGGTGTTGCGCAGCAGCAGCGTTTTCGACAGGGGCACGGCCGGCTCGCAGGACGAAGTCGCTGCACTTCAGCGGGCAAGATCAATGCCGCAGGAGTTACCCGCCGGTGGCGGTCGTGGCGGTGACCGGCAGCAGCGGGATCCCGCAGTCGGCACACAGCGCGGCGTGAATGAATCTCGCGCCGCAGCGCGGGCACCACAGCGCGGCGCCCGGGTCGGGCGCGGTCACGCGGCTCACCGGCTCGATCCATTCCGCCACATCCAGCCCATCGAGGAGGAGCGGCGCGGTTTCGGGGCGGCCGTGCAGCCGGTCATAGACGTGCGGCCGGATCCAGGCGACGAACGCCTCGGGTCCAAGCAGCACGCGCGCGGTAAGCGCGGGCGGGAGATCCCGGAACAGCTCTTCCAGCAGCAGCTCGGCAGCGCGCGGTGCGGCGAACGGCGACAGGAACCGCAGCGACCACGGCAGGCCGGCGGACGGCGGCCGGCCCGCGATGGCCGCCGTCCAGGCAGCGAGCGCGACGATCCCGAGGCACAGCGCGAACACCGCGCCGAGCGCGATGAAGAACCCGGGGGTCCCGAATCGTCCCGTGGCGGCCGGAATCCCGAACACCATCGCGAGCAGGAGGGCGAGCCCGAGGGCCTGGAGCGCGTACAGCAGCGGCCGCAGCGAGACGAACTGCCCGTGCGCGCGGGAGAAATCCCAGCCGCCGTTGGGCCCGCCCTCGGGGCGGCGGGGTCGTACGACGATCGACAGCATCAGCGGCGACCACCACGACAGCAGCCGCACGCCGCGGCGCTCCGTGCGCGGGAGCGAGCGCCACGCGCCGAAGATGAACCGCTGCAGCACGACCGCTCCCTCGGGGACGCGCCGGATGCCTTCCAAGAGCAGCACGGCCGCGAGCGACGCGGCCGTGGTGGCTTCCGCCGGACCGAACCACGGCGGCGGAGTGGCGGGCGCGACAGGCATGTCAGGCGCTGGAGGATCCGCCGGCGACCTTCCGCCACAGTCCCTTCATCGCGGCGAGCAAGGCGAGAACGCCGGCGACGATGAGCTTCCAGAACCGCGCGAGCAGGCCCGATTTCGCCAGCACCGCGCCGGCGCCGCCCGCGACCAGCGCGGTCAGCCCGTACGCCGCGACCTTGTCGCCCTCGCGCCACTCGGCATAGCGGTAGCCGGACTGATACTCGAACCCGGCCAGCATGGTGTTGAACGTGGGGATCAACTGGTCTAACAGCTCGGGCGACGAGACGAGATCGACGTGCATCACGCCGGTGCGGCCGAGCAGGCGGACCGAGTGGTTCACCGAGCGCTCGCCGCTATCGGTGCGCGCGGTCAGGGCCCAGGTCAGGTTGTTCGTGGCCGAGTCGTAGTGCGGCGCCGTCACCCAGTCTTCGATCGTGAGCGAGCCCCATCCCCGGCGGCGCCGCTCCTTGTTGGCCTCGTTGGTGGAGCGGCGGATGGTGGACAGGATGTCCTCGGCATCGAGGCTGCCGCCCTCGTCGTCGCGCACGTAGCCGCTTTCTTCGAACGAGAAGACGACGAACCAGGCGTCCTCCCTTATCGGGCACAGCACCACGCCGCGCTCGTTGCCGCCGACCGGGTTCTCGGTCATCTCCATGAACAGCTCGACGCCGTTCGTTCCCGTGAACAGACAGCTGGAGGGGACGTTGATGGCGGCTTCGTCGCCCAGCCGGCCGGTCGTGGGGCCGGGCGTCCAGGGGATCTCGGGCTCCTGTGCGGCGAGAGCGGGGACGGCGGGGGCAGCGGCGACACTAACGAGCATGAGGGCGGCGAGCAGCGCGCCGGCAGTCGTGCGCGTGTTCATAGACGGCTCCCTCGCTTCCGGGAGGAAGAAGAGGGACACACTATAACACTTTTCGGTTCGGCGGTGGGTCCGCGCGCTAACTCACGCGCGCCGATCTCGCGTTGCTCACGAGCGCGGCGTCGGGTGGTCGGTGAGCACGGGCAGGAACGGTGTCCACGGTCCCACGTCGGCGCCACACTGCTTGGCCATGACGCGCGCCGCCTGCGCGATGTGACCGAGGTCGTGCACGACCCAGGCGGCGAGGAGCTGGCGCAGGGTGACGGCGCCGAACGTGGGGTGCTCGCCGGTGAGCGCGAGCTGGCGGTCGGTGAGCGACCACGAGCGCAGCCGCGCGACGTTCGCCGTGCGGAGCGTGGCGAACTCGGCGAGCAGCGACGCGAGCGGGCGGCCGGCGTTGCGTTGCCGATGGCGGAAGCGGTCGTAGGGCTCGAAGCGGACGCTCGTCCCCTGCGCGAGAATGATGCGGGCGCGGGGGATCCAGTCCGTCTCTTCCCCGTCGATGAGGTGGCCCACCACATCGAACGGGCTGAACGTGTCGGGGCCTTCGGTGCCGCGGATCCAGTGGTCGTCCAGGCCGTCGAGCAGCCCGCGCAGCGTCGCCGGGGTGCGGGCGAGGACCTGGGCGGCGTGGTCGATGGTGAAGGACATGGCCGGCTGGTTCAGAGCAGCGTCAACGGCTCGAGAGCCTCGAAGGGGGTATCGACCGGCAACGCGTCCGCCGCGGCGGCGGTGCGGGCCAGCTCGTCGCAGACGTTGTTGCGCTCATCGTCGGCGTGGCCGCGGACCCACTGGAAGCGCACGTCGTGGCGCTGGCACAGCGCGAGCAGCCGTTCCCACAGGTCGATGTTCAGGGCGCGCTCGCGCGGGGTGCGCATCCAGCCCCGCGCCTTCCAGCGGTGCACCCAGCCGCGCGTCATCGCCTTGACCACGTAGAGGGAATCGCAGAACACCGTGACCGTCGAGGGGCGCGGCAGCGCGGCGAGGCCGGCGATCACCGCCATCAGCTCCATGCGGTTGTTGGTCGTGCGGCGGTACCCGCCGATGACCTGGGTTTCGGTGCCGCCGTCGATGATCAGCGCGGCGTAGCCGCCGGGCCCCGGATTGCCGGTGCAGGCACCGTCGACGTAGAGAGAGACGCTGGAGGTAGCCGTGTGGGGCACCCGTACAATCTACTCCAGCGCCGGCCGGGGCTTGAAGGGCGAGGCCGGATGCCGGGACCGGCGGTAGTGCTTGAAGTAGAAATCATCGTCGTCGAGGCCGTTATCGAGCAGGATGACGTGGAGTTGGCCGGCGATACCGGGAACGCGCCCTCCGTCCAGATCCCAAAAGTCGATCCCCTCCGGTTCCTCTCCCCGACACCACGGCCCCGGATGAAACTCGAAATTGAAGTCGCCCGACCCGTTGGATGACCACGCCCGACGCGCGCCGCTCGCGGGATCGAAGATCATGATCCCCGTGTTGGTCGTGCTCCCGCTGCAATGGGCCGTTGACGGTGACGAGTTCTCCGTCCGCCACCACGCCGCCCTGCAGGTGCGCGAGCCGGAGCAACGCCCCCGACGCATCGCGCGGCTGCAGCTGCCCGACGGGGAGCAGCTCCCGGGGCAACCGGCCGGCCAGCACCTCATCCCACGGCGGCGCGTAGGCCAGCACGCTGGCCTCGCGGGGGCCGACCTCGCTTTCCGAGGAATAGACCCGTCCGGTCGCGGGATCCACCGCAGTCCAGCCGGCGTTGCGTTGCCGCGGCAGCGCGATCTGCCCCACGAAGCCGAGATCGTGGGCGCGGAACACCGCGATGACCGGTGGCTGCGCGCCTTCCAGTGGCACCACCAAGAGTCCGCGATGCTGATCGAGGTCGCCGAAGTGGTCGTATCCCTTTGCAGCGAGGTCTCGCGGGATGCCCACGCGCAAGATGCCGCGCCCGGGGTCGGCGCGGTTCACGTGCGAGTGCAGGTCGAGAGAATCGGGGAATCTCCAGAGGCGCGCCTTCTGCGTGAAGAACCAGTGGCGGTCATCATGGGCGACGCCTTGCAGCTTGTCGCTCCAGCCGTTCTCGCGGTCTTGTGGGTAGTCGCCGAGGTAGACGTAGGCCGACGGCTGCAGAGCGGATGCGATCGGCGCCCTGATCGCGTGGTGGGCCGGCGCTGAGGACACGACGACTCCGGCCGCGAGCAGCACGCAGAATTTCATCGCGTGAAGCGACGGCTGGGAGAGTGGAGCGAAGCGTCGGTCAGATGCTGGGGACGGGAAGCGACGCTCTCCGTTCGAGCGCGCGGATGATCACGGCGAACAGGACGTACGCGACCAGCGCGGTCCCGGCCGCGGCCTTATCGGAGACGGGTGGAGGACCGAAGAAGATGTAGGCCTGAATGCCGAGCATGATCACGCCGAACGCGAGCGTGCCCGTGCGGCGCGCGGTCCCCAAACGGAAGAACAGCCACATGCCCCCGAACAACAGGGCGGTTTCGAGACCGAGCGCGAGGGCCGGCAGGTTCCAGAGGCCGAGACCGACCTTCGCCGTGTTGTCGTAGAGCGGGAGGTCGGGCCGGTGCACCAGAAAGTCGAGGACCCAGTGCGAGAACACGGCCACGCCCACAAGCACCGCCGCTCGGGGGCTCTGACCTCGGGCGATCCACCGATACGCGACCGCCGCCAGCACCGACCAGCCGATGGCCGCGACCAGGCTGTGCGTGTACGGCATGTAGTAGAGGTCGAGGGCATTCGAGGCGGTGATCCCCGGCACGATGCGGACGTTTTCGATGCCGAGGAGAACGAGCGGCGCCCACACCACGTCGAGGAACTGCACGGCGATGAACAGCACCCAGAGCGGGAGGGCCGGTTCGGCCTTCTTGGCCGCGAAGCTGATGCCGTAGTGGCCGACGAACATGGCGTCAGTTATAACGCGCGGATCGGTGACGCGACAGATCCTCATGCCTCCGTAATCCCCTCGTCATCGTCCCGTCGCCTGCCCGTCACGCCAGGGTCGTAGCGTCGGGTGACCACTCGGAGGTCGCCATGTCGCTCCGCGCGTGCAGTGCCGCGCTTCCGCCCCCGCCCCGCGCCGATCTCAATCTGACGCCGATGATCGATGTGATGCTCGTGCTGCTCATGATCTTCATGATCCTCGTGCCGGCCCTCGTGGCCGGCGTCGACCTGCCGGTGGCGGCCAATGCCGCGCCGCGTCCGCCCGAGCCCGAGGAGATCGTGCTGACGATCGACCGCCGGGGCCGCTACGTGCTGGCGACGGTGGATGAGTGGGGGACATCGAGTGGCTGGAATCCGCCCCGCGTGGTGACGGCGGCCGAGCTCCGAGGAGAGCTCACGCGGCTCTATACCGGGCGGACGCGCGACCGAATTCTCTACCTCAAAGCCGACACCACGCTGCCGTTTGGCGTCGTGGAGCGGGCGATCGAGGCTGCGCGCCGCTCCGGCGTGCGGGTGGTGGCGGCGGTGGCGGTCACCCCACCTTCACCCGTTCATACAAGGGAAACTCCTCCACCAACGCCCTGACCTCCCCCCGCACCCGCTCCACGGTCGCATCATCCCGCTTCGTCAACACCTCGTCCATCAGCTCCGCCACGCGCTCCATCTCCTCTTCGGCAAAACCGCGCGTCGTCAGCGCCGACGCGCCGAGGCGGATGCCGCTCGTCACGAATGGCGACTGCGGATCGCCCGGAATCGTGTTTTTGTTCACCGTGATCGCCGCCCGATCGAGCAGCTGCTCCGCATCCTTCCCCGTCAGCTTCTTGGGCCGCAGGTCCACGAGCATCAGGTGGGAGTCGGTGCCGCCCGAGACAATCGCATACCCGCGCTTGATGAGAGCCGCGGCGAGCGCCCGCGCGTTGCGCACGACCTGCGCGGCGTACTCCTTGAAGTCCGGCTGCATCGCCTCCCACAGCGCCACCGCCTTCGCCGCGATCACGTGCTCCAGCGGCCCGCCCTGCGTCCCCGGGAACACCTGCTTGTCCACGGCCTTGGCGTGCTGCGCCGTGCAGAGAATCAGCCCGCCGCGCGGGCCGCGCAGCGTCTTGTGGGTCGTCGTGGTGACGAGGTCGGCGTGCGGCACCGGCGACGGATACACGCCGCCCGCGACCAGCCCCGCGAAATGCGCCATGTCCACGACCAGTGCCGCGCCGACCTCGTCCGCGATCGCCTTGAGCGCGGGAAAATCGACGATCCGCGCGTACGCGCTGCCGCCGCCGATGATGAACCGCGGCTTCTCCTTGCGCGCCACATCCCGCACCTGGTCGTAGTCGATCAGCCCCGTGTCCTCGCGCACGGTGTACGCCGCCGCCCGGAACAGCGTGCCCGAGAAATTCACCGGCGAGCCGTGCGTGAGATGGCCGCCGTGCGGCAGCGCCAGGCCGAGCAGCGTGTCGCCGAACTTCGCCACGGCGAGATACGCCGCCATGTTGGCCTGCGCCCCCGAGTGCGGCTGCACGTTCGCGTGCTCGGCGCCGAACAGCCGCTTCGCCCGGTCGATGGCGAGCTGCTCCACCTCGTCCACGATCTCGCAGCCGCCGTAGTACCGCTTCTTCGGCAATCCCTCGGCGTACTTGTTGGTGAGCGCGCTGCCCATCGCCTCGAGCACCGCTACGGAGACGAAGTTCTCGCTCGCGATCAGCTCGAGCCCGTACTCCTGCCGCGCCACCTCGCGCTTGATCAGCGCGCGAATCGCGGGATCGACGTCGGACAGCGGTGCCAAGCGGTCAGTCATCGGTCATCCGTCGTCGGTTGTCGGTTCGATCTTCTTGATCCGCCGGTCGTGGCGGCCGCCTTCGAAGTTCGTCTCCAACCACTTGTGCAGAATGCTCACGCCTTGCTCTTCATTCACGAATTGAGCCGGCAGCACGAGCAGGTTGGAATCCCCATGTTTGCGCGCAAGCTCGGCAATCTCTTCGTTCCACGCCAGCGCCGCGCGCACCTGCGGAAAGCGGTTCGCCGTATACGACATCCCCAGTCCCGTCCCACAGGTGAGCACGCCGCGCTGCACCTTCCCCGCGCTCACGGCCTCCGCGACCGGCTTCGCATAGTCGGGATAGTCATCCGCGGGATCCAGCGTCTTGGGACCTACGTCCACCGGCTCGTACCCCAAACGCTTCAACTCCTCGACCAGCCGGTTCTTGAGCTGGAAGCCGACGTGATCGGCCCCCACGTAGATTTTCTCAGACAAAGTTCTGCCTCACCTTCGCGATCGCGGCGATGCGCCGCTCCGCCAGCCGGTCCGCCGCGCGGTAGCTGGAGATCCCCTCCTCTTCCGCGATCTCGAAGACGCTGAGAATCGTGTCGTAGATCTCGCCCGCCTTGCTGCGCGCCCGCTCCAGCGACCAGCCGTTCAGCTCGGCGTTGACGTTGATCAGGCCGCCGCCGTTGATCACGTAGTCGGGCGCGTACAGGATGCCGCGCTCCTCGAGCGCGTCGCCGTGCCGTTCCTCGGCGAGCTGATTGTTCGCGCCCCCGGCCACGATCGCCACCTCGAGATGCGGCAGCGTCTCGTCGTTGATGATCCCGCCCAGGGCGCACGGCGCGAAGATGTCCGCCGCCAGGCCGTAGATCGCCTCGGGCGCCACCGCCGCCGCCCCGAACTCCGCCACCACCCGGTCGAGCTTGACGGCGTCGAGGTCCGTCGCGATCAGCTTCGCGCCCTCCTGGTGTAACAACTGCGCCAGATGATACCCCACGTGCCCACACCCCTGGATCGCCACCCGCTTCCCTGCCAGGCTGTCCGACCCGTAGCATCGCCTGGCGCACGCCTTCATGCCGCGGTATACCCCGAACGCCGTCACCGGCGACGGATCGCCGGACTTGCCGATCAGTCCCGTGACATGATCCGTCTCGGCCTTGATGTACTCCATGTCCGCCGTGGACGTGCCGACGTCCTCGGCGGTGATGTAGCGGCCGCCCAGCGCCTGGACATGGCGCCCGTGGGCGCGGAACAGGGGCTCGCGCCGCGTGGTCTTGTTGTCGCCGATGATGACGCTCTTGCCGCCGCCCAGGTTGAGCCCCGCGACCGCCGCCTTGTAGGTCATGCCGCGCGCCAGCCGCAGGCAATCGATCAGCGCCTCGCGGTCGCTCGCGTAATTCCAGAAGCGCGTGCCGCCCAGCGCGGGGCCCAGCGTGGTGTCGTGGATGGCGATGATGCCTCGATAACCGGAGGACGGCTCGTAGCAGAGGCTCACCTGCTCGTGTGTGTGCTCTTCGAGCAGGGCGAACAGCGCGCTCGCCTCTTCCTTCGCGGGCCGAGCCGCGGCTTCAGCCGCGGCGGAGGCCGCGCGCGATGACGATCCGCTGGATTTCGCTGGTGCCTTCATAGATCTCGGTGACCTTTGCGTCCCGGAAGAGTTTCTCGACGGGAAAATCCCGCATGTAGCCGTACCCGCCGAACAGCTGCACCGCCTGCGTCGTGACCCACATCGCCGTCTCGGAGGCGAACAGCTTGGCCATGCTGGCGAACTTTCCGCCCTCCTCGTCGCCCGCGTCCTTGCGGGCGGCGGCGCGGTGCGTGAGCGCTCGCGCCGCCTCGATGCGCGTGGCCATATCGGCCAGCTTGAACTGCACCGCCTGAAAGTCGCGGATCGGCTTGCCGAACTGCTGCCGCTCCGCCGTGTAGCGGAGACAGTGTTCGAGCGCGCGCCGCGCGATCCCCACCGCCTGCGCCCCGATGCCGAGCCGCCCGGCGTCGAGCCCCTCCATCGCGTAGACGAACCCCATCCCCTCCTCGCCGAGCAGCGCGTCCGCCGGGAGCCGGCAGTCCCCGAGCTCGATCGCGGCGGTGTTCGACGCGCGGAGCCCCATCTTGTCCTCGGGTTTGCACGCCCGGTACCCGGCCGTATCCGCCGGGACGATGAACGTCGAGATGCCCTTCGCGCCGCGGCGCGCCTCCGGCCGATCGGTCCGCACCATGATCATCATCAGGTCGGCGGTCCCCGCGTTGGTCGCCCAGGCCTTGGAGCCGCTCAGCACCCACTCGCTGCCGTCGCGAATCGCCTGCGCCCGGAGCGACGCGGCGTCGGAGCCGGCGTCGGCCTCCGACAGCGCGAAGCCCGCCAGCAGCTCGCCGCGCGCCATCGGCTTGAGCCAGCGCTCTCGCTGCTGCGCCGACCCGTGCTTCACGAGCATCGTGGTGGGAATCGCGTTGTGAATGCCCATGGAGACGGAGATCGCAGCGTCGGCCGCGGCGATCTCCTCGAGCGCGAGCAGATACGTCACCGTGTCGACGCCCATGCCGTCGTACTCCTCGGGCGTCGTCATGCCGAGGAACCCGAGCTTGCCCAGCTCGTCGATCACATCCCGCGCGAAGTGGCCGGTGCGGTCCCACTCGGCCGCGAACGGCTCGATCTTCTCGCGCGCGAACTCGCGCGCCAGCTCGACCACCTGGCGCTGCGTGTCCGACAGGCCCGGCGACTCAATCGCGATAGACATAGAACCCCTGTCCGCTCTTCTTCCCTAACCGTCCGGCCGCCACCATGTTCCGCAGCAACGCCGCGGGCCGGTATTTCTGACCCCCGAACCCGCTCTGGAGGACTTCCATGGTCGCGAGGCACACATCGAGGCCGATCAGATCCGCCAGCGCAAGCGGGCCCATGGGGTGGTTCATGCCGAGCTTCATCACCTGATCCACGGCCTCGGGCGTCGCGACCCCTTCCTCCACGCAGCAGATCGCGTCGTTGATCATCGGCATCAGGACGCGGTTGGAAACGAACCCCGGCGAATCGTTCACCACCACGGGAGTTTTGTTCAACTGTTCGATGATCTCTACGGTGGTCCTCACCGTATCGTTCGACGTCTTTTTTCCCCGTATCACTTCTACGAGGTTCATGACCGGCACGGGGTTCATGAAATGCATCCCGATCACCCGGTCCGGCTTGCCCGTGTGCGCAGCCAGTTCGGTGATGGAAATCGATGAGGTGTTGCTGGCGAGGACGGCGGACGAGGGCGCAAGACGGCCGAGGTCGGCGAAGATCGTGCACTTCACGTCGCGGTTCTCCGTCACCGCCTCCACCGCCAGCTCGGCGTCCTTCGCGGCGTCGAGCGAGCCGTGGGTCGTGATGCGCCGGAGCAGACCGCGCCTTTCCTCCGCCGTCATCGCGCCTTTGTTCACCCTGCGCTCCGTGTTCTGCTCGATCGCCGCCAGGGCGTGGGCGAGCGCGTCCGCGGAAACGTCGATCAGCGTCGTGTCCCACCCGGCATGCGCGAAGACCTGCGCAATGCCGTTGCCCATGGTGCCCGCACCGACGACGGCGACCCTGGTCATCCGGCGAGCCACGTGCGGGGCTGGGTGAAACGGCTGCCGAGCACGGCGAGCGTACCGGCGAAGAACACTACGGTCGCGGCGACACCGCCCTCGGGGCCGAACGATCCGCCGTCCACCCACGTCCGCTCGCCGGGGAAGTACTCGACCGCGGGGACGCGGAAGCGGTAGCCGCTCACGGGCGCGTCGAACAGCGCGGCGAGCCCCGCGTTCCAGCCGAAATGCAGTCCCCAGGCGTAGGCCATGCCGCCCGGGGAGAAGAACGCGAACGACAGCCACACGCCCGCGAGAATCACGTTGACGATGCCGAACCCGCTCGCGTTCGGATTCCCAAGGTGCGCCAACCCGAAGCCGGTGACGAGCACGACGATCGCCGCCCAGGGGCCGATCGCTTCGCTGAGCCGCCGCAGCGGATAGCCGCGAAACACCAGCTCCTCGAACAGCGCCCCGAACACGAGGCCGACCAGCAGCGGCAGCGTGAGCGGCAGCCAGCGGTACCAGTCGCCGGTCAGCCGCACCTGGGCGCCGCTCGAGATGTACCCGAGCCCGATCGTGATCGCCGCCATCAGCCCGCCGAGAAACACGCCGCGCGAAAGGCGCCCCAGGCCTTCGCCTTCGCCCGTCTTCCACCCCATCTCGTCCCATGTGTGCTTGTCGAGCTTCCAGCCCACGATCCAGGTCGCGGCGAAGAAGGCGAACGCGAGAATGCCGTATTGGGCCGTGAGCGCCCAGCGCGACCCGCGCGGCGGCGCGGGCAGGACCGCGTTGAGCACCACGGCAATGGCGAGCCCCACGGCGGCGAACGCAATCATCCACCCGGCGGCGATCGCGGCGCGGCGCGCGGTCTCTCCCCATCCCGCAAACGAAACGCGCGCCATCAGAGGCGCGCGCGAATCGTTGGTGTGAGCTTCGTCAGAACCGCCACGGCGACGGTCAGCTTCACGAGGTCGCCCAGCAGGAACGGCCACGTGCCGAACCGGGCCGCGGCCGAAAGGTCGCCGGTGAGAATGGCCAGCTGGGCCAAGCCGCCGAGGTGGATGAGGGCGAGACCCACCAGCACTCCACCGGCGACCCGCGCCCAGGGGGGTCGGTTGACCCCGGGCTGGCGCCCGGGGTCAGAAAGACGGCCCACCGCCCAGGCAGCGATCGGGTAGGCCAGCAGATACCCGCCCGTCGGTCCCATCAGCCTGGCAATCCCCGTGAGCGGCACCGTCGGCGTGAAGACCGGGAGGCCGGCGACGCCGAGCGCGAGATAGAGGATCAGGCTCGCGGCACCCAGCCGCGCGCCGAGCAGGCCGCCCACGAGCAGCACGGCGAGCGGCTGGAGCGTCATGGGAACTGGCGTACCGGGCAGGGGAACCGAGACTTGCGCCGCGGCGGCGACAAGAACTGCCCCCGATACCACGGCGAAAGTCCGAACACCCAATATCGAATATCGAACAGCAGAAGCGGCGCGTTCCATTAGAGCATCTCCACTGAGAGAGCGACGGCGTTCCCGCCGCCGAGGCAGAGCGTCGCCAGGCCGGTGTGCTTGTTGTAGTGCGTGAGGGCGTACAGCAGCGTCGTCAGGACGCGCGCGCCGGAGGCGCCGATGGGGTGGCCGAGCGCGACGGCGCCGCCGTGCACGTTGACGCGGCTCCAATCCCAGCCGAGGGCGCGGCCATCGACGATGGCCTGCACCGCGAACGCCTCGTTGGCTTCGATCAGGTCGTAGTCACCGATCTTCGTGCCGGCTTGCTTCAGGAGATTCTGGACCGCCACGATCGGGGCGAAAAACAGATCGCGCGGCTCTCCACCGCCGGTGCTGTAGGCCGTGATCAGCGCGATGGGCGCCAGGGAATGCGCCTTCGCGAACGCCAGCGACGTGACCACGACTGCGCTGGCGCCGTCGTTCAGGCCGGGCGCGTTACCGGGTGTCACGGTGCCGTCCTTCTCGAACGACGGCTTGAGCGCCGCCAGCGCCTCGAGCGTCGTGCCGGCACGCGGGCCTTCGTCCTTCTCGATGACCGTCGTGCCCTTCTTCCCCGCGATCTCGACCGGCACGATCTCGGCCTTGAAGCGGCACGCCTCCATCGCGGCAACGGCCTTCTTGTGGCTGTCGAGCGCGAACTGGTCCTGCTCGGCGCGCGTGACGCCGCCCTTCTTGGCGGTGTACTCGGCGAGGTTGCCCATGTGGCTGCCGGAGAACGAATCCCACAGCCCGTCGTGGATCATCCCGTCCACGAGCTGGGTGTTGCCCGCCTTGATGCCGCCGCGCATGCCGTAGACGTAGTGCGGCGCGTTCGACATCGATTCCATCCCGCCCGCGATGAGGCACTGTGCGTCGCCCGCCTTGATCGCCTGCGCAGCGAGCATCACCGCCTTGAGCCCCGAGCCGCAGACCTTGTTCACCGTCAGCGAGGGCACGGTGCCGGGAATCCCCGCGTGAATCGCCGCCTGACGGGCCGGCGCCTGTCCCACGCCGCCCTGGAGCACATTGCCCATGATGATTTCGTCGACCGCGGCGCCGTCGATCTTCGCCCGGCTCACTGCTTCCTTGATCACGAGCGCGCCGAGCGTGGGCGCCGGCAGGGGCGACAGGCCGCCGAGGTATTTGCCGATCGGGGTCCTGCACGCGCTGAGGATGACGGGTGTGGTGGCGTCGGTCATGTGACTCCTATTGCGGATTGCGGATTTCGGATTGCGGATTTGACGCTTCCAGTTCCAATC
>JBOHSP010000336.1:0-5939 GCA_050733275.1 Gemmatimonadales bacterium | reverse complement strand
GCGCGGCACAGCTCGCCCTGCGCACCCAGGCGACCGCGACGGCCCGCGCCGCGCTGGCGCGTGAATCCACCCTCACGACCCAACCGCCGCAGCCGGCGACGCTCGCGGTGCTGCCGGTCACCATCGCCGGCGACTCGGCGTTCCAGCCGCTGTCGCGCGGCTTGGCGGAGCTGCTGATCTCCGACCTCGCGCTGGTACGCACGCTGCGGCTGCTCGAGCGCGTGCAGATCGGCACCCTGCTCGACGAGCTCGAGCTCGGCCAGCGCGCGCGCACCGATCCGTCCACGGCGGCCCGCGTCGGGCGCCTGCTGCGCGCGGAGCGCATGATCCAGGGCGTCGCCGCCATCACCGCGAACGGGCCCGTCCGGCTCAGCGCCGCGGTGGTGCGTGCGGACGGCACGGTGCGTACGGGGGCTCAGGCCAACGGATCGTTCCGGCAGCTGCTCGACCTGGAAAAAGAACTCGTCTTCGGGATCGCGGCGCAGCTCGGCATCCAGCTCACGGAAGCGGAGCGCCAGCGGATCCTGCGTCAGGGGCCCGGGAACCTGGCGGCCTTCCTCGCCTATAGCGATGGGCTCGACGCGATGGACCGCGGCGACTACCGCGCCGCCGGGCGGGCCTTCTCGGAGGCCGTGCGCGCGGATCCGGAGTTCCAGGCGGCGCGCGAACAGCAACAGGCGGCCGAAGCCGCGCCCGTCGTGCAGGCGTCCACCGGCGGAGTCATCCCCACCGTCGAGGCCGTCCTCGACCTGGCGGTCCCCGTCGAGCCGATTGCCGCGAGCGCGCTCGGCGCCGCCGTCGACGACGTGCAGCCGCCGCCGCTCCCCCCCATCGAGTTCACGAAGCTGATCGGGTCCGAGCCCACCACCGAGAGCCAGGGCGTCACCAGCATCCTCCAGGCATCGGGCATCCTCCGCATCATCTTCCGGCGGCCGTGACGCCCCGGTCCGCGATCTTTCTGCTGCTGGCGGCGCTGCCGCCGGCGGCGGGGGCGCAGGTGTCGCCCACCGTCGCGCGCACGGGCGTGGTCTTCGAGAGCTATGCCTTCGGGCCGGGGCTGGCGTTCGAACGCGTCACCGAGCTCTCGGTTCCGCTGGTGGTGACGCAGCGCTTCGGCCGGCGCCTCTCGGTGGACGTGGGAACCGGCTACGTGCGCGCGTCAGTGCGGGAAGTCGGCGGCGCGACGATCGCGCACGACGGCTTCCTCGATACCGACGTGCGCGCTTCCCTGGGGGTCATCCCGGGCCGCCTGGTGTTCACGCTCGTCGGCACGCTGCCCACGGGGAGCACCGCCGTCCCCGATACGACCATTCCGCTGTTCGGCGCGATGGCCACGGATCTGCTCGGCTTCACGACCGTGGGGTTTGGCTCGGGCGGCGGTCTCTCGGCAGGCTTCGCGTCGGCCTTCCCCCTGGGGACGAACTGGGCGATCGGCACGGCGGCGAGCTATCGCTATGGCGCCGCGTACACGCCGGTGCGGGGCGGCGGCGAGCTCGAGCCGGGCGGCGAAGTCCGGGTGCGCTTCGGGATCGAGGGACCGTTCGGCCCTGCGGGCCGCCACTATTTCCGCGGGGCCGTGATGTACACGACGAGCGGCGCCAACGCGCTCGTCGCCAGCGGGGAGCAGAGCGTCATCGGCGACCGCGCGCTCGCCTACGCCGCCGTGAGCATGCCGCTGGGACGCTCCACGCTGTCGCTGTACGGCTGGGACCTGCGCCGACTGCGGGCGCGCGACTCCGGCGCGCCCGCCACCCTCGCCGTGCCGCGCGGCAACGTGCTCGCGCTGGGCGCGCGCCTCGACCGGCCGCTGTCGCCCGCGGCCACGCTGTCGCCGCTCCTCGAATTCCGTCACGAGCTCACGGGTTCGAGCGGGCGAATGGAGCTGCTCGGCTACCTGGTGCGCGCCGGCAGCGACTTCCGCTACCGGCTCGGGGATCAGGCAGTCGGGGTGCTGCAGGCGCAGCTCGCCGTCGGGGCGCTCCACAGCCAGGGCACCCGCATCTCGATATTCGGGCCGCGGCTGGGCGCGTTCCTCGAGTGGTCCCGGTAGCGGACGGCATCAGGGATTCGGTGATCGCGGCGGAACCATGACCACACTGCTCCCTGCTCCCGACTCCCTCAGGTACGTCCATCCGCTGACCAGGTAGAGGACCAGCAACACCGCCGTCGCCGCGCTCACCCCGTACTTCCACGCGGGGGCGGCCGCGCTCGCCGACAGCAGGCCCTCGATGGTGCCCGCGATCACGAGCAGCAGCACCACCGCGCCGATCATGCGCGCCGCGATGCCGCCCTCCACGACCAGCGCATCCCGGCGGGTGCGGTCGCCCGGCGCGATCAGCGCCTTCGCCAGCCGGAACCCGGCGCCGGCGGAGATGAAGATGGCGACGAGCTCGAGCACGCCGTGTGCTACGATGAATGTCGTGAGATAGGTGGCCGCGCCGTAGTTCTGGAACAGGCCGAAGACGAGTCCCAGCAGCATGCCGTTGAAGAACAGCAGCCAGGCGCTGAGGAGCCCCCCGGTGAGCCCGCCAACGAACACGCCGAACGACACCTGGATGTTATGCGTCATGATCTGCGCGGCGATCCACGGCCGGTCGGCGTCGCCGGCTTCGACGTAGCCGCGTCCTTCGGCCTGCCGCGCCGCCGCCTCTTCCGCCCGGCTGATCATGATCGGCGGCACCAGCTCGTCGGCGAGGGCCGGCTGGTCGCGAAGCATCGCGTAGCCGGCCAGCGCCGGCACCGCGAACATGAGCAACGCGACGACGACGTAGCGCCAGGACTGCACGACGGCGGCCGGAAACTCGCGCAGCAGATACCGCACGACCGGCGTGCCGGCCCGGCCGCGCGCGCGATACAGCGCGTTGTGGCCCGCGCTCACCACCCGCTCGAGGTACTCGATCACGCGCGCGTCGACCTGGTAGGTGCGGGCCCGCGCCAGGTCGGCCGCCACCTCGCGGTACTGCGCCGCGAACTTCGGAATCTCCGCTTCCCCGAGCGCTCCGACCCCGGCCCGCTCCATGCGCACGGCCAGCAGCCGAAACGCCTCCCACGCCTCGCGCTTGCCGGCGACGAACCGCTCCCCGGTGACGGTGATCCGCCCGGGCGCCGGCGCGCTCCCGGGCGCGCCCGCGCCCTCGCGCACCGGCCTGGCGCGGACGCCGAACCGGCCGCGCCGCTTCTCCTGCTCGCTCGCCAGCACCTCCACCAGATACGCCTGCACGTCGCCGCCGCGGCGGGGGATGCGCGGCTCGAAGCGCTTGGCCAGCTCGTAGGCGAGCCGTACCTGCACCTCCGGCGCCAGCTCGCTGTGCCGCGCCACGAAGCGGTCGAGCAGCCGGAACTCCTCGTCGCTGAGCTCCGGCGGGCCGAGCTCGACCGCGGGCACGGGCGCGGCGGGGACGGCCGCGCCGATCGCCCACGCCGTCGGCCGGTCACGCACCACGATCGTCCCGGCGGCGATGTCCCCGAGACGTTTGTTGCTGCGATGCAGGAACATGAGCACCAGCGCGGGCAGGACGGGAGCGAACGGGAAGTAGCAGTCGAGCAGCCGCACGAGATTCCGGATCACGGCGGCCCCGCCCGTGACCGGGCGGCCCGTGTCCATGACCACTCGGATCCCGAGCGCCTGCTTGCCCGGCGTGCGACCTCCGTTCAGCGCCTCGAACAGCGTGAAGTACCCCCACGCCAGAGCGAACATCAGCAGGATGACGATCGCTCCCGCCCAGCCGGCGGCGACGTCCCCCGGACGACCCCCCGCGAAGATCGCGCTGGCGATCACGAACAGGAGGATGAGCCCGATCCACATGAGGAAGGTGTCGAGCATCGCCGCCGCGAGGCGCGAGCCGACGCCCGCGAGCTCCAGGCGGACGTCCACGTGTTCCGGCGTCTCGACGCCATGATGCTGGCGCAGGTCGAGGTCTCGCGCGGCGGGCGTCACGTCCTCATCTTACCGCCAACCCCCGCGAGGAGCGAGCGATGCAGACGACCGTGACCGCCGACCTCAAACCGATGGAGCTCGGGGAGATCCTCGATGCTGCAATCACCATCTTCCGCCGGCACTTCGGGCTGTTCCTGAAGATCGGCGTCGTCGCCCTCTGGTTCCCGGTCGCGCTCACGATCTACATCCAGCTCGCCGGCGGACCGCAGCAACACATCCTCCTCGCCATCCTCGCCTGGCTCACGCAGTGGTTCGCGGGTCTCTTCCTCACCGCCAGCACGATCCGCGTCATCTCGGACTCCTATCTCGGCCGGCCCCCGGTGCTGGGGGACGCCGTGGCGATGGGAGCGGCGAAGATGTGGGGGCTGTTCGTCGTGGGGCTGGGGAAAGGCATCATCCTGGGGTTGATCGGAGTGCTCCTCGCCGCGGCCATCGCGCTCGCCAACCTCGGCGTGACGGGCGGGGCCGCCTTCGCCGTCACGGGTGTCCTGGTCATCGGTTGTATCTGGCTGCTGCTGTTCGTGGCCTGCGGCTACGCCGTGACCACGCCGGTCGTGGTGCTGGAGCATCTCGCCGGGTCGTTCGACGCCTTCGGGCGGTCCTGGGAGTTGACGCGCGGCTTGAAGCGCAAGGTCCTCGGTATCTTCACGGTCACGTTCCTGATGGTGTACCTCCCCGTCATCATATTCGGCGCTATCGGTGGCTGGCTCTCCCTCGAGTCGCCCGCCGTCGGCGAGGTCGTCGAGGTGCTCTCGGCGGCGCTGCCCATCGTCCTGACCCCGCTGCTGTCCTGCGTGCTCACCCTCGTGTATTACGACCTGCGCGTGCGGCGCGAGGCCTTCGACCTCCAGATCCTCAGTCAGCAATTGGGGTTGACCTGATCGCGCTCTGGTCGGCCCTGCCACAGGGGGGAAGCGCGGGCCGGAGCGGGGGCGGGGTGGCGCTGGACTCGCTGCGCCAGGTGGTGGCCGACGTCTTTACGCGGCCCGACTATCAGTGGGTCGAGCGCCGCCGGCCGCTGCTCTGGCTCGCGAATCTGTGGAGCCGCTTCCTCGACTGGATCAACCGCCTGGCGGAGGACAATCCTCTCGGCTTCGACTTGCTGTTCGCCGCCGCCGTGGTGGTGCTGGTATTGCTGCTGGTGCACATCGGCTACGTGGTCTGGAAGGTCCTGCGGCCCCGGGTCGAGGCAGGCCGGGCGGCCGCGGGCGGGACGGCTGCGATCCTCGACGCGTCCGCGCACCTCGCGCGGGCCGAGGCGCTGGCCCGTGCCGGCCGTTACGCCGAGGCACTCGGACACCGGTTCCTGGCGCTCGTGCTGACGCTGGAACGGGCCGACGTCGTGCGCTTCCACGCGTCCAAGACGCCGGCCGAGTACGTCGCCGAGGCTCGACTCGACGACGACGGCCGTTCCACGCTGTCGGGTCTGGTCGCTCGCCTGTATCGCTACCTCTTCGGCGCGGCGCCCTGCGGCGAGGCGGAGTACCAGGCGTTCGGCGCCGCCGCGCGGGCGCTCGAGGCTCCCGGGGGCCGTGTCGCACCGGCTTGAGATCGGCCTGGCGCTGCTGCTCGCGACGGCGATCGGGGTCGCGGTGTGGGCCGCGAACCGCTCCGCCAAGCCGCCCGCGCCCGATACTCGCGCCTCCACCTTTCTCAGCGGTCCGAACGGGAGCAAGGCGGTGTACGACGTCCTCGTGCGGCTGGGCCGTCCGGTCGAGCGCCGGCGCACGGCGTTGTTCCGGCTCAACGAGGACACGACCGGCCGCGACCCGCCCGCGCTGCTCGTGTTCGCGAATCCCCCGATCCCGCTCGAGGACGCCGAGCTCGCCGCGGTGATCGCGTACGTCCACGCGGGGGGCGACGTGCTCGCCGCGGGGTGGGGGGCGGGCATGACGCGCTGCGTGGGATGGCGCGTCGCCCCCGATCGGGTGCAGGACGACAGCGTCGCGGTGCGCGCGCCGCGCTGGGCGCCGGCGAACGCGCGGCTGCCCAAGGCGGCACG
>JBOHSP010000335.1:0-9509 GCA_050733275.1 Gemmatimonadales bacterium | reverse complement strand
GGCCGGATCGACCCCCGGCGCAGGCCGTGGAAACGGCGATCCAGCTCCCCAGGAGCATGATACGAATGGCAGCAGCGTTCACGGTTGACTCGGCAGTATGAAAGCGCCCAGGTGCGGGCCGGGAAATTCGGCCGACACCTCGAGCAGGAATCCCAGCGTCGCCCGTGTCTCTTCGGGTGGGACGATCGCATCCACGAAGCCGCGGGCCCCGGCGAATGTCGCGTCGAGCTGGTGCTCGTAATCGGCGCGCATCGCCTCGACGGCGGCGGCGTTGGCCGGGTCGGCGGCGTCGGCCCCGTACACCGCCTGAATCGCGGACTCGCCCTCCATCACGCCCATGCGCCCGGTGGGCCAGGACAGGATGAAGTCGGGGTCGAAGCCCTGCCCCGCCATCGCATAGTACCCGGCGCCCGAGGCGTGATTCATCGTGAGCACGAGCTTGGGGACGGTCGCGGTCGCCATCGCTTCGACGAACCGCGCGCCGGCGCGGATGATCCCGGAGTGCTCCGCTTCCGTGCCGACCATGAACCCCGAGACATCCTGGAGGAAGAGCAGCGGCAGCCGCTCGCGATGGGCGTTCTCGATGAAGTACGCGACCTTCTCCGCACTCTCGGTATAAATGATCCCACCGATCTTGGGCGCCTCGCCATCCTTGCGCCCGCGAATCAGGCCGCGCGCGTTCGCGATCAGCCCCACGGGCCGGCCTTCGATGCGGCCGTGCCCGCAGATCATCTCGGGCGCGACCTCCGGCTGAAACTCGTCGAGCTGCCCTGCGTCGAGCAGGCACTCGAGCACGGCGCGCACATCGTAGCTCATCCGGTGGTCGGCGGGGATCAGGTCGTACAACTGCCGGGGCTCGCGTTTGGGCGCCGGGTGGGTGCTGCGCGCCGCGGGTCCGTGGAACCGCGGCAGCCGCGCGAGATAGGCGCGGAGCCGGGCGAGGCAGTCGCGGTCGTCCGTGGCGCGGTAGTGCGCCACCGCGCTCACCGCCGTATGCGTGACGGCCCCGCCGAGCTGTTCCGCGTCCACCGTCTGACCGATCGCGCCCTTGACGAGGTTCGGCCCGCCGAGGCCCATGAAGGACGTTCCCTCGACCATGAAGATGACGTCCGACAGCGCCGGCAGGTACGCGCCGCCGGCGATGCACGGCCCCATCACCGCGGCGATCTGCGGCACCTTGAGGTAGCGCCGCAGGACGGAGTTGTAATAGAAGATACGGGCGGCGCCGTATTGCCCGGGGAACACGCCGCCCTGGTACGGCAGGTTCACCCCCGCCGAGTCCACCAGGTACACGATCGGGATGCGCTGGCGCATCGCGATCTCCTGGGCCCGCAGGATCTTCGTGATCGTCTCTGGCCACCACGACCCGGCTTTGACGGTGGCGTCATTGGCGACCACGACGACCGGCCGTCCCTCGACCCGGCCCAGCCCCGTGACGACGCCCGCGGCCGGCGCCTGGCCGTCGTACTGGTCCCACGCGACGAGCAGGCCGATCTCGATCCAGGGGCTGCCCTCATCGAGCAGCGCCCGCACGCGCTCGCGGGCCGTGAGCTTGCCCTGGTCGTGCTGGCGCTTGATGCGCTCGGGTCCGCCGCCCTGCTCGAGCCGCGCCCGCAACTGCTGGTACTCGGCGCTGAGGGTCTTGAGGCGACTCACGCCGCGACGTGCTCCGCCGCCCACTCCTGGATGTACGTGATCAGGTCCGCGGTCGGCGTGCCGGGGCCGAACAGCTTGCCGACGCCTTGCGCCTCGAGTGCGGCCATGTCCTCGGCGGGGATGATGCCGCCGCCGGTCAGGAGGATATCCTGCCGCCCCGCCGCGTCGAGGAGCTGGCGCACGCGCGGGAACAGCGTCATGTGGGCGCCCGAGAGGATCGAGAGCCCGACCACGTCCACGTCTTCCTGGATCGCCGCCTGGGCCACCATCTCTGGGGTCTGATGCAGGCCGGTATAGATCACTTCCATGCCGGCGTCGCGCAGCGCCGCCGCCACGACTTTGGCGCCGCGGTCGTGGCCGTCGAGGCCGGGCTTGGCGACGAGCACGCGAATCGGACGCGCCTGGCGCCGCCCGCGCCCACCCTTCGCCGCCATCAACGGCGGAACCGCAACAGCGCGGCGAGCCCGTCCACGACGCGCCGGGCGCGGTCGTCGTACAGGACGTCCACCTGGGCGCGCTGGCGCAGTGCGTCCTCGATCGCGTCGTCGATGCGGGGGTCGTCGTTGTGCCCGTCGGCGAGCAGGGTCCGAACCTGGCCGCGCGCCAGCATCTTGAGCGTGGGCGCGATACCGTTCACCGCCCAGCGGGTCGGTACGCCGGCCTTCACCGCGTCGGCGTGCGCCCGCTCCCAGGCGCGCTCGCGCTCCTCGCGCAGTGCCAGCGCCACCTCACGCACCTCGGCGGGTGTCGCCTTCTTGGGATTGAGCTTCACGACGCCGAGCAGCAGATCGTGGAGATAGGTGTGGAGGTGCGGCACCAGCGCGCCCGCATCGACGCCCACCCCCGTCACCACGATGCCGGCGAGCGGCTGCTGGCCGTGGATCTGGAAGAGGCGGTCGGCCACCTGAGCGTACATCCGTTGCTTCTCCGTGCGGATCCGTTGATGGTAATTGTGCTCGCCCGCGCTGCCTGCGGGCGTGCCGCTGCGGCTCATCGCCTGGCGCGGTCCGTGAAAGCGGCTGCCGCGCGACGCGTCGAGCCCGGGGAGCGCCGCGCGCTCAACGCTATCGAACGCCGTGACCTCGAAGAAGCGCGCGGCGGTCCGGTCGCACGCCGCGACGAGGATCGTTCCGAACTCCTCCTCGAGCGCGACGAGCTCGCGGACCAGGGGTGTGGATTCGACGGCGAGGCGTGAGCGGTGCACGTAGGGCAGCGGCAGCGCCTCCCACAGGCCCAACTCCTGGCAGGCGAAAATCGCGATCGCGCGGGTCGTGGGCAGGCGGCTCGGCTCCTCCAGGTAGGCGAGCACGCGGTGTAGATCCGCGGCCGCCGCTTCCCGCTCGGCATGCGTGAGCGGCCGGCGCTCGAGCGCGGCCATCGCCGCCCGGACGCGGTTCTTCATCTTGATGAGGTACTTGCCGCGCGTCTTGTCGCGCGGCTCGAGCTTCAGGTAGCACGACACGACGCGGTGCGCGCCGGGCCTGATCGTGGCGAGCCGCTCCACCGCGGCGCGCACATGCTGCTCGCTGGGAGTCGGCAGGGCGGTCATCTCAGAAGAACACCGGCTCCCGGTACGCCCCCCACACCCGCTCCAGCGCGTGCCGGATCTCGTGCAGCGTGCAGTAGGCCCGGGCGCAGTCCAGCATCGCCGGGATGACGTTCGCGTCCGCCTCGCCGGCGCGGCGCAGCTCCTCGAGCCGGCGTTCCACCAGCGCGGTGTCCCGCTCGGCGCGCAGCCGGGCGAGCCGCCGGCGCTGCGTCTCCTCGGTGTCGTTCGAGATCTTGAGGATGTCGACGGGGTGATCCTCGGCCGATACGAAGTCGTTCACGCCCACGATGATCCGCTCCCCGCGCTCCACCTGCTGCTGGAACGCGGCCGCCGACTGGGCGATCTGCCGCTGGAACCAGCCGCCCTCGATGCCGCGCACCACGCCGCCGACGGACGCGATCTCGGCAAACAGCGCCTCCGCCTCGCGCTCCAGGTCGTTGGTGAGCGTCTCGACGTAATACGACCCGCCCAGGGGATCGATCACGTCCGCGACCCCGGTCTCGTGCGCGATGATCTGCTGGGTCCGCAGCGCCACCTGCACCGATTGCTCCGTTGGCAGCGCGAGCGTCTCGTCGAGCGAGTTGGTGTGCAGCGACTGCGTGCCGCCCAGCACCGCCGCCAGCGCCTGATAGGCGATGCGCACGATGTTGTTCAGCGGCTGCTGCGCCGTCAGCGTGACGCCCGCCGTCTGACTGTGAAACCGCATCATCCACGAGCGCGGTTCCCGGGTGCCGTAGCGTTCCCGCATGTGCCGGGCCCAGATGCGCCGCGCCGCCCGCAGCTTCGCGATCTCCTCGAAAAAGTCGTTGTGAATGTCCCAGAAGAACGACAGGCGCGCGGCGAACGAGTCGATGTCGAGCCCCCGCGCCAGCCCGCGCTCCACGTAGGTGAACCCGTTGGCCAGGGTGAACGCGAGCTCCTGGGCCGCGGTGGCGCCCGCCTCGCGGATGTGATAGCCGGAGATCGAAATCGTATTCCAGAGCGGCGTGTGCGCGGTGCACCATTCGAACATGTCGACGATGATCTTCAACGCCGGCTCCACCGGATACACCCAGGCGTGCTGCGCCATGTACTCCTTGAGGATGTCGTTCTGCACCGTGCCCCGCAGCCTGGCGATGGGCACGCCTTGCCGCTCGGCGGCGGCGACATAAAAACAGAACAGGATCGCCGCCGGGCCATTGATCGTCATCGAGGTGGAGACCTGGTCGAGCGGGATCCCCCGGAACAGGTCCTCCATGTCCGCGAGGGAGGAAATCGCCACGCCGCACTTCCCGACCTCGCCCTCCGCGCGCGGATGGTCGGAGTCGTAGCCCATGAGCGTGGGAAAATCGAACGCCACGGACAGCCCCGTCTGGCCGTGCTCCAGCAGGAATTTGTAGCGGCGATTCGTGTCCGCCGCCGACCCGAAGCCGGCGAACTGGCGCATCGTCCACAGCCGGCCGCGGTACATCGTGGGATGGATGCCGCGGGTGTAAGGGTACTCGCCCGGCCCGCCCAACTGCCGCCCGGGGTCGAACCCCGCGAGGTCCTCCGCCGTGGAGACCGGTTTGCGCTCGCTCATCGCCCGCTCCGCTCCGCCCGTTCTCCGGCTCGCACCCGCTCCAGGATCTCCTCCGCCAGGTCGTAGGGACTGCGCGCGCCGCCGGTCACCGCATCGAGCTGCTCGGCCAGACGTTCCTCGGCGCGGGTCTCCTCCCATACCCACTGGCGGATGGCGCGGTTCACCACGGCCCGCGTGCGCGCGGCCAGCCGCCGCCGCCGCCGTTCCTGGAGTTGCCCGCTCGCCGACAGATGCGCGTGGTGCCGGTCGAGCGCGGCCCGGAGTTCCTGGACCCCCTCGCCCTGCGACGCGGTGGCCGCCAGCACCGGAGGATCCCACTCGTCGGACGGCCGAACGCCCGGACGCCCGGACGCCCGGTCCGGTGCTTCCGGCCGTCCGTGATGTGCGGGCACATGCGCGAACGCGTTGCCGCGACGCATCGCGAGCATGATCGCGACGTCGCGCTGCAGCTTCTCGGCGCCCGGCCGGTCGCTTTTGTTGATGACGTAGATGTCGGCGACCTCCATGACCCCCGCTTTCAGCGTCTGAATCGCGTCGCCCGACTCCGGCACCAGGACCAACACGGTGGAGTCCGCGGTGGCGGCCACGTCGAGCTCCGTCTGTCCGACGCCGACCGTCTCCACCAGGATGCGGTCGAACCCGAAGGCCTCGAGCACGTCCGCCACTTCCTCGGTCGTCGTCGCGAGCCCCCCGCGCGCGCCCCGGGTCGCCATCGAGCGGATGAAGACGTGGGGATCGAGCGTCACCGACTCCATGCGGATGCGATCCCCCAGCAACGCGCCGCCGGTGAAGGGGCTGGTGGGATCCACGGCAACGGCGGCGACCGTCAATCCGTCGCGCCCCGCCCCGCGGTACGCCTGAATCAGACCCTCGACCAGGGTGCTCTTCCCCGCGCCGGGGGGGCCCGTGATTCCGATGCGGTGCGTCCCGGGGCGGTTGAGCCGGGGATGGAGATGGGCCAGCACGCGCGCGAAGCCGTCGCGCTGGTTTTCGACCAGGCTGATGGCGCGCGCGAGGGCGACGGTGTCGCCGCGCTCGAGCCCTGCCAGGATCTCATCCGTGCGCATGCGACCCAAAAGATAACAAAGGCGCATAACTTCGCGAAAAGGCGCAATCGCCTCCGATGCATGTTCGGCACCGTCTGCGACCGCGCAGTTCTGCGCAGTTATGCGCCTTTTGTTGTCCGCCGTTCACAATAGCAGCAGCGTCCCGAGGCCCAACAGCAACCCGAATCCACACACATCCGTGAAAGTGGTAACGAAGATCGACGATGCCACGGCGGGATCGATCCCGCACCGCTCCAGCAGCACGGGAATGAACGCGCCGGCGAAGCCGGCGACCATCAGGTTCCCGATCATGGCCAGGGAAACGACCAGGCCGAGTACCGCCCCCTGCCCCAGCGCGGCGGCGAGCAGACCCAGCGCGCCGCCGGTCGCGAGCCCGTTGATGGCGCCGACCAGCACTTCCTTGCGGATGATCTCGAACGCCCGCTCCCGGGGCAGGCGCCGCAACGCAAGGCGCCGGACCGTTACGGCGAGCGCCTGCGTCGCCGCGTTGCCCCCCATGCCGGCGATCACGGGCATCCAGACGGCGAGCACCACGGCCCGCACCAGCGTCTCCTGGAAGGCGTAGACCACGGCCCCGGCGAGAAAGGCGGTGAGCAGGTTGACCGCGAGCCAGGGGAGGCGGCTCCGGACCGACGTCGCCCACGGGGCCACGAGCTGCTCGGTCGCGCTCGCGCCGGCGAACTTGAGGATGTCTTCGGTCGTTTCCGCTTCGACGACGTCGATCACGTCGTCGAACGTCACGCGCCCCAGCAGCCGTCCCTGGTCGTCCACGACGGGGACGGCGACGAGGTTGTAGCGCGCCATGAGGCGAGCCACGTGCTCCTGGTCCTGCTCGGGTCGCACCTCCGCGGCCGCGGGCTCCATCACGTCGCGCACGCGGCGCTCCGGCGACGAGACGATCAGGCGCGCCACCGGCACGATGCCCAGGAGCCGGCCGGCGCCGTCCACGGCGAACACCTGGTAGAGATCGTCGTCCTCCCCGCTCTGGCGACGGATTTCCTCGATGGCGTCGCCGAGCGTCGCGTCCTCGCGAACCGCGACCAGCTCGGTCGTCATCAGGCCGCCGGCGGTGTCCTCCGGGTAGCGGAGCAGCCGCTCGAGCGCGGCGCGGTCGCTGACGTCGGCGAGGACGGCCTCGCGCTCTGCCGCCGGGAGGTCCGCGACCAGGTCCGCGGCGTCGTCCGCGGGCAGCTCCTCCACGAGCTCGGCGGCGTAGCCGGGACCGACGGCGAGCAGCAGCTCCTCGGGGTGCTCACCCGCTTCCATCTCGGCGAGCGCACTCGACGCCAGCTCGGTGGGCAGCTCGGCGACGACGCGCGCCCGTAGCGGCGGCGCCAGAGCCGCGAGCACATCGGCGAGATCCGAGGGGTGTAACCGAACGGCGTGCTCGAGGAAGGCGGACAGATCGTCGCGCTCGGCGAGCTGCTGCAGGGCCTCGAGGGGCGCCGGGTCCCGATCCGTCACATCGCGTCCTCGCCGCGGTCGAGCGGAATGATGCGCACGGGCGCCGGCCGCACGGCGACGCGCTCCACGCGCGTGGCGCTCGCGGCCAGGATGTCGAATTCGAGCCCGCGATACGTGAAGCGCTCCCCCGGACGCGGGATGCGGCCCAGCGCGTGAATCAGCAGCCCGCCGATGGTCTGCACGCCGGGGACCTCGACCGTGACGCCGAACGGCTCGGTCAACGCGGTGGCGGGCGCGCCGCCCTCCAGCTCGACGATGTGCGGCGCTGCCGCGGGGGCCGGGGCCGGCGCCGGAGTCCCGAACAGCTCGCCCACCAGCTCCTTGAGCAGGTCCTCGAACGTGACGAGCCCAGCGGTGCCGCCGTACTCGTCGAGCACGACGGCCAGATGCCGGCCGCCGCGCTGCATCTCCAGCATGAGGTCGGCCGCCCGCATCGTGCCCGGCGCCGCCAGCGGCGGGCGCACCGGGACCGGATCGTCGGGCTGGCAACCGACGAGGTCGAGCGTGTGCACGACGCCGATGACTTCATCGAGCGAGCCGCGATACACCGGGTAGCGGCTGAAGCCCGACTGCTGCAACACGGCGGCGGCTTCGGCGGCCAGCATCCCTTCGGGGATGGCCACGATGGCCGTCCGCGGTGTCATCAGCTCGCGCACGGGGCGGTCGGCAAACGCGAGCACGCCCGATACGACCGCCATTTCGTCCGTGCCGGCGAGGGCGTCGGTGTCCACGTTGGTGAGCAGCGCGGCGAGTGTCGTGCGGGTCGACGCCTCGCGCCGCGGGATGAACGGCGACAGCACCGTTCCGGCGCGATCCATCCACGGGACCGCGCGCGCGACGAACGGTTCGGCCCAGCGCCGGCCCACGACCCGCGGCACCAGGTAGGCGGCAAAAATGAACAGCGGCACGCCGACCAGAATCGTGAAGATCCCGACGAAGGTCGGCGTCGCCGCGGCGAGCAGGGCCGGCACGGCCCCCGCGGCGAGCAGCACGCCGAGCGTGGTGAGCGTGTTGGCCGTCGCGAGCACGCGCCCGGGGTTCTGCAGCACGCCGGCCGCGCCGCTCGCGCCCCGCAGCCGGTAGGCGACCCAGCGCGTCAGCTCGAGCTGGCTCACGGCGGCGGCCGCCACACCGACCGCCGCCGACAGGCCGGCGATGACCAACCCGACCACGAGCACCGCGAGCGCTGTCGTCATCGCTTCTGGAAGGAGACCTGGGTCACGCGGCGCCGTTCCACGCGCTCGACGACCACGCGGAAGCCGTCGAGCGTCAGCTCGTCGCCGGGCCGCGGCACGCGGCCGAGGATGGTGTACACGAGGCCGCCGACGGTCGACACCTCGGCGTGCGAGAACGTGGCGCCGAGCGCGGCCGACAGCTCGTCGAGGCTGACGCGGCCGTCCACCCAGTAGCGGCCGCCATCCTGGCGAATGGCGGGGGCGATGTCCGCGTCGCGTTCATCGCGGATCTCGCCGACGATCTCCTCCAGGATGTCTTCCCGGGTGATCAGTCCCGAGGTGCCGCCGAACTCGTCCACCACGATGGCGATGTGCGCCGGCGTGCGCTGAAAGTCACGTAACTGGCCGTCCAGCGTCTTGGTTTCCGGGACGAACGCGGCCGGCCGCACCAGCGTCTGCCAGCGCGTGCCGGGTTCGGCGAGCGCCATGGCGATGGGCACGAGGTCCTTGGCGAAGACGACGCCGGCGATGTTGTCCGGGGAGCCGTCGAGCACCGGGAGGCGGGTGTGCTCACTCTGGCGAAAGGCGTCGAGGACCTCGTCGTTCGACGCGGCCAGATCGACGCTCGCCATATCGAGGCGCGGCGTCATCACCTCGTCGACGGTGGTGTCCGCCAGCGTGAAGACGCCGAGCAGCATGTCGCGCTGCGCGGTCCCGAGGTCGGGCTGGAGGGGGCGGGGCGTGTCGATCAGGGCGTGCAGGCCGCGGTCCGCCCAGGCGAGAAGCCAGAGCAGCGGCGCGAAGGGGGCGAGCGTGCGGCGGGCCAGCGGCAACGCCGCGTCGCTCACCTCCGCCGCCAGTCGTGCCATGCTGCGCGGCAGCGCGTCGCCGATCAAAAAGAGCAGCAGCATGCCGGCAGCGAGTGTGATCAGCGCTTCCGCCCAGGGACGCGTCCACCACGCCACGGCGTGGGCGGCGGCGACGGCGCCGAGCATGAGCAGCGCGAGGCGGGCCACGTGCAGGGCGCGGTGCAGCGG
>JBOHSP010000334.1:0-9699 GCA_050733275.1 Gemmatimonadales bacterium | reverse complement strand
GTCAGGGAACCGTCAAGCAGCCGGCGCCGGCCGTTGCCGCCGCCCGGCGCCGGAGGGATTCTTAAGGCATGATTCGCACCCGCGGGGCGCTCGTGGCCGCGCTGCTCCTGCTCGCGTTCGCGGGCGCCGCGGTGCTCGCGATTCAGGCGTACGGCGTGGCGCGCTATCATCGCGCCCAGGCCGATCGCGTGCTGCGCGACTACGCGGCGCTCGCGGCCGCCCGGGTCGCGCAGCGCAGCGCGACCGAAGTCTACTACTATGCCATCACCCCGGCGCTCAAGGCGGTGCAGCACGCCCACAAGGCCGCGCCCACCCGGCCGCTGCCGCCGCCCGGGGACCTCCAGGTGGACGCGATGGAGCGCAGCCGGTCGCTCGCGCCCGCGATTCGCTTCACGTTCCGGATGGACCTCGTCTCCGGGCATCTCGAGACGTCGGGGCAGTCACCGCCGCCGCCGGTGCGCGCCTGGATGCTCGACACGCTGCCCGTCCACACCCGCACCGTCTACGACACGTCCTGGCATCAAGGCGCGATTCTCGGGCAACCCGGTGGCGACCGCCGCTATCTCGCCTACACGGTGCTGCGCGACCGCGCCGGTACGCTGCGCACCGCGTTGGGCTTCGAGGCCGATCCGGCGGGGCTCCGTCCGTTCTTCGAGGCGGCAGTGGAAAAATTCCCCCTGCTGCCGCGTCCTCTGACCGGCGGCGTGCTGTACGATTCGATGGGTTCGGTGATCGTGACGGATCGCTTCGGGATCGAGATGTACCGCTCGGCGGTGCAGTACGACTCCCGCTTCACCGCGCGCGACACCGTGGGTCGCGACGTCGGGGACCTGCAGGCGCAGGCGACCCTGCGCCGCGAAGTCGCCGCGCAGCTGATCATCGGCGGGGTGCCCCAGTCGCGGATGCCCCTGATTCTGGGGCTGCTCGGCCTCACGGCGCTCCTCATCGGCACGGCACTGTGGCAGCTGTGGCGCGAATACGATCTGGCGCGAATGCGCAGTGACTTCGTCTCCGGCGTCTCCCACGAGCTGCGCACGCCGCTCGCCCAGATCCGGATGTTCTCCGAGACGCTGCTGCTCGGCCGGGTGCGCTCCGACGACGAGCGGCGCCGCTCGCTCGCGATCATCGATCAGGAAGCGCGCCGCCTCACCCAGCTCGTGGAGAACCTGCTGCACTTCTCGCGCTCCGAGCGGCAGGCCGCGCGCGTGGTCCTCGAGCCCACGGCGCTCGCGCCCCTGGTGCGCGAAGTCATGGACGGCTTCGCCCCCCTGGCGGCGGCCCGCGGCGTGACGCTCTCCGCCGACGTTCCCGAGGATCTCGTCGTGCCCGCCGATCCGGGGGCGGTGCGCCAGATGCTGCTCAATCTGCTGGACAACGCCGTGAAGTACGGCCCCGCCGGCCAGACCGTGCGCATCGGGGCCCGGCGCGAGAACGGGATGGGACGGCTGTGGGTGGACGATGCCGGACCCGGCATCCCGCGGCAGCACCGCGAGCGCGTGTGGGATCGCTTCTGGCGCCTCGAGCGCGACCGCGGGTCTGCGGTCGCGGGCAGCGGCATCGGGCTCGCCGTGGTCCGCGAGCTGGCGGCGCTGCACCACGGCCGCACCTGGATCGACGACTCGCAGACGGGCGCGCGCGTCGTCATCGAGCTGCCGGCATGAAGCGCATCCTCGTCATCGAAGACAATCCGGATCTCGCGTACGGCCTGCGCAACAACCTCGAGATCGAGGGCTACGAGGTCGAGGTCGCGAAGGACGGCACCCGGGGGCTGGCGCGCGCCAAGGCCCCGCCGGCCCCCGACCTCCTCATTCTCGATCTGATGCTGCCCGGGATGGACGGCTTCCGGCTCCTGCGCAGCCTGCGCGAGGAGGGATACGGCATGCCGGTGCTGATCCTGACCGCGCGCGGCGAGGAGGCCGACAAGGTGCGGGGCCTGCGCCTCGGCGCCGACGACTACGTCACCAAGCCGTTCGGCGTGCTCGAGCTGCTGGCGCGCGTCGACGCGTTGTTCCGCCGGGTCGCGGCGCCGCGGGCGAACGGCGGGCCGCCCCCGCCGCCGTTCGAGCGGTTCGGCGAGATCGAGGTGCTGCGGCCCTCGCGCACGGTGCTGCGCCACGGCGCGCCTGTGCCGCTCACGCCCAAGGAGTACGATCTGCTGCTCGCCCTGCTCGCCCGCGGCGGCGCGTGCGCGACGCGCACCGAGCTTCTCACTGAAGTGTGGGGCTACAGCGCGGCAGTCATGAGCCGTACGGTGGACACGCACGTCGCGGAGCTGCGCCGCAAGCTCGAGCGCGACCCCGCCAGCCCCTGCCACATCCTCACGGTCCGCAAGACCGGCTACCGACTGGAGCGTTGATGGTGAAGCCCGTCGTCGTTCCCGCCCTCGCCGCCCTCGCCCTGGTTGCGCCGGCCCCGCAGCGGCCGATCACGACCGCGCGCGAGCTGCTCGAGGCGATGCGTGCCCGCTACGAGCGCACGTGGTACCGCGATGTGACGTTCGTGCAGCACAACACCGAGCACCGTCCCGACGGCAGCGTCGAGCGGTCGGTGTGGCGCGAGTGGCTGGCGCCCGGCAAGCTGCGCATCGAGTTCGAGCCCGCCGATTCCGGCCACGGCATGCTGTTCACGAACGACTCACAGTATGTGTTCCGCGGCGATTCGGCGGTGCTCGCCCGGGCGTTCGTGCATCCCCTCCTGGTGCTCGCGTTCGACGTCTACGCGCAGCCCGTCGAGCGCACCATCGCGGCGCTCACCCGCGGACCGCGCGGCTTCGACCTGTCCGTGCTGAGCGAGGCGGAGTGGGAGGGCCGGCCCGTCTGGGTAGTCGGCGCGCCGGCGGGCGACCGGCACCGCCGCCAGTTCTGGATCGACAAGGAGCGCCTCGTGTTCGTGCGCATGCTCCAGCCCGCTCCGCAGGACACCGCGAAGACGGCTGAGACGCGCTTCACCAGGTACCAACCCCTGGCGGGTGGATGGATCGCGCCGGAAGTCCAGTTCCTGTTCGACGGCCAGCTCCAGTTCCTGGAGGAGTACCGCGACATCCGCGCGAACACCGCGATCCCCGATGCCACGTGGGACGCGCGCCAGTGGAACGCGGTGCGCGGCGCGCGCGGCGCGGCGCGGAACTAGGGCCGCGTCGCCGCGGAGTCGAACACCAGCCGGATTTCCCGCGCCGCGTCGAGCCGGGCGCGGCTGAGGTTCGTCACCAGCGCGATCACGACCCGGCTGTCGCGGTCCACCCCGAAGGCCGTCGTGCCCCCCACCGAGCCGCCGCCGTGATACACGTAGCGGTGGCCCAGCGTGTCGGTCGCGACGAACCAGCCGATCCCGTACGACGTCGTGTCGCCGGAGGTCGTGTGCTGCGGCGTGAACAGCAGCTCGAGCGTCGCGGCCTCGAGGTATCCCGGCGAGAGATGCGCCGAGCCGAACCGCACCAGATCTTCGGCGGTCGAGAGGAAGCCGCCGCCCGCCCACTTGTAGCTGTTGTCCACCGTCGGTGACGGGACGAACTCTCCGGCGGCGGTCCGCTCGTAGAACCGCGTCCGGTTGGGAATCAGGCTGTCGTTCCGATCGGGCGCGGTGCTGGTCATCCCCAGCGGCGTGAAGACGTGGTGGCGCATGTAGGCGAGGAACTTCTCGCCGGACGCCCCCTCGACGACGGCGCTGAGCAGGTTGAACCCGTAGCTCGAGTAGGAAAACCGGGTGCCCGGCGCAGCCACGAGTGAATCGTCCTGAAAAATCGCCAGCGCCGCCGTGACGCTCGGAAACCGCCGGTTCATCAGAAACTCGTCACCCCGATAATGACGAATCCCGGCGAGATGGCCCGCCGCCAGACGGGTCGTGATCACGGCGCCTTTGTCGGGAAACGTCGAGACGTAGCGTTGGACGGGGGCGTCGAGGTCCAGCGTGCCGCTCTGATACAGCTGGGCGAGGGCGTCGGCGGTGAGCGGCTTGGAAACACTCCCGATCCGGAACTGCGTCGCGGGCGTCGCGGGCCGGCGCGCCTCGAGGTCGGCGTAGCCGAACGCTTCCGACCACACGAGGCGCCCATCCACCGCCACCGCCAGCGCGAACCCCGGGATGTTGGGCGCGAGCTTCTCGCACGCGATCGCCCGTGCCCGCGCGCGCACCGCCGACCAGCGCGGCGCGACTTCCGGGAGCGTCGCGGGGCGCGAGACACACGCGGCCTGCGGCCGGGACGAGGACCGGTGGGGCTGGACGTGCTGGAGGGGCCGGCCGGAGACCGGCACCGCGGCAATCAGCACAGCGAGGACGCTGGCGCGCACAGTTTTTGACTCCGCTCGAGGAGCGGATAAGATATCCGCCCATGGACGCATCGCGCACGTCAGAGTTTCGCACCCGAGCCGAGACCTTGAGACGGCTGCACGTCGCTGGGCCGATGCTGGTGCTCCCCAACGTCTGGGACGCGGGCAGCGCCCGAGTGTTCGCCCAAGCGGGCTTTCCGGCGCTGGCCACCACCAGCGCCGGCATCGCATTCGCCTACGGATATCCTGACGGCGAGCGCATCAGCCGCGACGACATGCTCGATGCCGTCCGCCGCATCACCCGTCGCGTGGATGTCCCGGTGACCGCCGACATGGAAGCAGGTTACGGCCCCGGCCCGGAGGCCGTCGCCGCGACGGCGCGCGGTGTACTGGAGGCGGGCGCGGTCGGCATGAACCTCGAGGACTCGACCGAGCGGGACGGCCTGTTCCCGTTCGACCGCGCTGTGGAGCGCGTCGCCGCGGCTCGCGCCGCCGCCGCCAAGGCGGGGATCCCGCTCGTGCTCAACGCCCGGACCGACGCGTTTGCGTCCAATCTCGACGTCAAGGACCGCCTCGCCGAAGCGGTGCGCCGCGGCAATGCCTATCGCGCCGCCGGCGCCGACTGCGTGTTCGTACCCTTTGTGGGCGACCGCGACACGATCGAGCGGCTGGTAGGTGAAATCGACGCGCCGCTCAACATTCTCGGCACACCTACCGCGCCCAGTCCGCGAGAGCTCGAGGCGCTCGGCGTGCGGCGCGTCACGTTCGGGTCGGCGCCGATGCGCGCCACGCTCGGCCTGCTGCGGCGGATGGCCCGCGAATGGAAGGACAAGGGGACGTACGGGACCCTGGAGGCGTACGGCATTCCGTACGCCGAGCTCCAGAGCCTGTTCGGCTAGCGCAGCTCCACGTGCAGGTGGTCGGCGGTTCCCACGTGCCGCCGCGTCTCGAATCCCATCATCCAGAAGTACAACTGCATGCTCCAGTTCTTCACGGCGCCGCGTCCCGCGGTGCGCAGGTCCACGGCGTGGATCCAGCCGTCCGGCTGGCGATAGTGCCGCGTGCGGTCGTTGGGCGGCAGCCCCATGCGCGCGTAATCGCCGGGCTCGCGTCCCACATCGGTGACCACCACGTCCCGGTCGGCCAGGATGAGGGTGGACAGCGCGAGGCGCAGCAGCGGGTGCACCCCGGTATAGTAGGCGCGCACGTCGTCGGCCTTGGCGTTGACGCGGGCCAGATACAGCAGCGCGAAGCCGCAGTAGAACACGACCAGCGGCAGCGCGACCCACTTCCCGATCAGCGCGGCGCGGGGCCGGCCGGTGAGCCGGTGCGACAGCCAGGCGCCGTACACCGTGACGATGCCGGCGGTGAGCAGCGCCGCGGCGGCGAGCGCGACCCAGGTGGGGACACGCCCGTACTCGTGAAAGAACACCGCGCCGCGCACCAGCAGCGCGAACGGCAGCGTGACGATCACGGCGATCTTGAGCGCCGCGAACAGCGCCACCGCGCCGAGCGCCTGCCAGTCGGCGAGGCGTGTGCGGGGCGCCGCGCCCTGGAGCTGCTTGACCCGGCGGCGCCATTCGCGTCGCGCCTCGCGGCGCAGGCGCTCCAACCGGACGGCGAAGTCTTCCATGCGGCTAACGTACGTCGCGAAGGCCGCCGTTGCTTCAGGACGTCGACGTGGAGGCGCGGTTGGCGACACGCTCAAGGACGTGCTCGACGTGGAGCGCGAGCTCGCGCGGGTGCGCGAGGAGATCGAGCGCCAGGAAGGCCGGCGGCGAGCCGGCTGCCGATCGTCGGCGCCGCGGGGCGGAGCGTGATGGGCGAGGCGTTCGTCCAGGCCTGGCGCAACTTCGTCCTGCTCGCCGCACTGGGCGTCCAGTCGCTGGGCATCCTCATTCCACTTCGGGGTGATGGCGCTCGCGGTGTGGCTTGCCACGCGACGGTTCCGGACCTTGCGGCGCCCCGCGGCAGCGGCAGAATAGGGGCATGCAAACCTGGCGCGTTATTTGCGAAACCCGGTGGGCGCTCATGCTCACGCTCATCGTCCTGCTCGTCACGCAGGCCGCCCCCGCCCTGCCCGTCCCCACACCCTGGCCGCCGCGGCTTGGCTTCGCGCCGCGCGACACCGACGTCGTGGCGTTCGTGGACGTCAACGTCATCCCGATGGACCGACCGGGCGTGCTGGAGCACCAGACGGTCGTGGTCCGGTCGGGGCAGATCGTCGCAGTCGGGCCGCATGGTCGGGTGGGGATCCCGGACCGCGCGACCCGCATCGATGGGCGCGGCAAGTATCTGATGCCAGGCATGGGCGAGATGCACGGCCACCTCCCCAGCCCCAACGCCGGCCCCGAGATCACGGAGAACGTGCTCTTCTTGTATGTCGCGAACGGCGTGACCGTGGTGCGCGGCATGCAGGGGACCACGGCCCATCTCGAGCTCAAGGGGCGGATCGCGCGGGGCGAGCTGCTGGGCCCGCGGCTCTGGGTGCCGGGCCCCCAGCTCTCGGGCAACAGCGCACCTAACCCCGAAACCGGCCGGCGGCTGGTGGAGGAGCAGCACGCGGCGGGCTTCGACCACATCAAGATCCAGGAAGGGTTGTCGCGCGAGACCTACGACACGATCGTCGCGACGGCCCAGCGGCTGGGCATGCGCTTCGCGGGGCACGTGCCAAACGACGTGGGCGTCTACCGGGCGCTGGAGGCGGGACAGGCCTCGATCGATCATCTCGACAACTACGTCGAGACCGTCGGCGGGCCCGATTCCGCAACCGACCGCCGTATCGCCGAGGTGGTGCGCGCCACGTGCGCCGCCGGCACGTGGACGGTGCCCACGCTCGCGCTGTGGGAGACGTTTCTGGGAACGGGGGATTCCGCATCGCTCGCGAACCGCCCGGAGAACCGTTTCATGCCGCCGGGCCTGCGGTCGAGCTGGGCCCAGCAGCTGGCGCGGACGCGCCAGGGCGGCGGAGGTCCGGCCACTGGAGGCGCGAAGACCGTCGCCCTCCGTGGCCGGATTCTGAAGGCGCTCCAGGGTGCCGGTTGCCCGATCGGCTTTGGGACGGACTCCCCGCAACTCTACAGCGTGCCCGGCTTCTCGATGCACCGCGAGATGCGCAGCATGGAGGCCGCGGGGCTCACACGACAGCAGATCATCGAGGCCGCCACGCGCAACGTGGCGCGCTATTTCGGGGCGGAGCGGGAGTTCGGCACGGTCGCGCCGGGCCGGCGCGCCGACCTGCTGCTGCTCGAGGGCAATCCGCTCACGGATCTGGGCAACGTCGCGCGGCGGGCGGGCGTGATGGTGGGGGGGCGCTGGTTGCCGGAGGCGGAGATCCAGGCGCGGCTGGAAAGGATGGCCGCAGCATACCAATAGCGAGCGTCAACCAGGAGGCGCTTATGGCAGATACGATCCGGAAGGTCGACTACTTCTACGTCACCGCGCCGGACAAACCGGGTGAAGGCGCGCGCGTGCTCGGCGCGCTGCGCGACGCGGGCGTGAACCTCACGGCGGTGCATGCCTTCCCCAGCGCGCGCCGCTCGCAGATGGACGTCGTGCCGGCCGACTCCGCGCGTTTTCTGAACGCGGCAAAGACCGCCGGGCTCAAAGTCTCCAAACCCAAGACGGTCTTCCTGATCGATGGCGATGATCGAATCGGCGCCATGGCGCAGCTGCTCGCGCGACTCGGCGCTGCCGGCGTCAATGTCACAGCCACCACCGGAATCTGCAGCGGCGGAGGTCGCTACGGCGCGCTGCTCTGGGTGAGCCCGCGCGACGTCAAGAAGGCGAGTGAGATTCTCGGCGCGATGTGAACGGTAAGGGACGGTAAGAGACGGTAAGGGTATGGGCCGTTTACCTTGACCGTCCCTTACCGTCTTTTACCGTCTGAGTCACGGTAACGGTTTCGTCCCCAGCGGCTGCTTGATCCGCACGATCCACAAGCCGTTGTTGATGTCGTTGACGTAGGCCAGGCCGTCGCGCACCACCACGCCCCACGTCATCGGCGCGTTCCTGGTGATGCCGTCCATGTCGGCCGTGTGTACGTGCGCGATCTCGCGCGCCTGGGCCCGCAAGTCGCCCAGCAGCTCGCCCGACACGTCGAACGCGTGGAAGCCGCCGTTGTAGGCGCCGAGGTAGAGCGTGTCGCCGGCGACCCAGACGTTGTGCACGCCGCCGTACTCCGGCTCGTACCAGGCGACGGGGCGCGGGTTCTTGAGATCGCTGACGTCGAGTACCTGGAGCCGTCCGAACGCGCGGGAGGCGGCCGCATCCTTGGCGCCTTCCACCGCCCCCGCGGGGAACACCTCGTCCGCGATGAACACGTAGTTCTTGTGCCGCCATGCCGTGTGCGTGCCGCGGATGAACCCGGGCCCGTGGCGCAGCTCCACGTCGCGATACAGCGCATTGAGGTCGTACTTGTACCACGACACGAGCTGCGGGCTGGACGGGCTCCCCCCCGCCATGCCGTTCCCCACGTCGAGGACCACCAACCCGTCGTTCCAGTACGAGAGATAGGCCAGCCCGTCCTGCACGTCGACGTCGTGCAGCGTGCGGCCCGCGTCGGCGCGCGGCGTGCGCCACTGCGCGACCTCCTTGGGACGATACGGATCGGAGATGTCGATCACGTGCAGCGCCCCCGTCCCGTCGTTGGTGATGTAGACGTGGGTGCCGTATTTCTCCTGCCGGTAGATGAACGCGGAGTGGACGCCGGCCGTCACGCCCTCCGTGAACTCGGCGATGGGCCGGGGATGCGCCGGGTCTTCGGTCGAGGCGATCACGATGCCGTTCCGCCGGTCGGCCGCCCCCTCGCGCGTGAACACCATGAAGCGCCCGTCGGGCGTGGTCATGATGTCGTTGATGCGCCGGGTGTTGGCGACGATCGAGTCGGTGACCACGGGATTGGCGGGATCGCTGACGTCGATCGCGTACATCCGGTCGCCCCCGGCGCCGGTGCCGAGATAGGCGACGCGGCCGTTGGGGTGGAGCCAGACCTCTTCCGTGTTGAACAGGGTGCGGGGCAGCCGGCCCACGACCTCGACGGGGCGCCGCACGTCGCGCGGCGTGACCGACACGGCCACTTCGGCGGCGTCGGTGCCGTAGCTCGCGGTCACCACGTACTCGCCGGGCTCGTAGCCGACGAAGCTCCCGTCCTCGGTGATCACGCCGTGGCCCGGGGCAAAGCTCCAGCTCGGCGTCAGCCCCGCGATCTCGCGACCGGCCGCCGTGAGGGGGCGCGCCGTGAGCTGCACGACGTCGCCCTGGCGGACGCGCGCCGTGCGGGGGCGGATCTCGACCGAGGCGATCGTGTTGGGGATCACCTCGACGGCGACGCGTTCGCTCGCCGCGCCGGCGCTGGCCGTCACGGCCGCGCGGCCGGGTGCGATCGCCGTGACCACGCCGGTCGCGTCGACGCGCACGATGGCGCGGTTCGAGC
>JBOHSP010000333.1:0-3917 GCA_050733275.1 Gemmatimonadales bacterium | reverse complement strand
TCGTCCAGCAGCAGCACGTCGGGCCGCACGGCGAGCGCGCGGCCCACCGCGACGCGCTGGACCTCGCCCTCCGACAGCTCGTCGCGGGGCCGGTCGAGCAGCGCCCACAGGCCCATCCGTTCGGCCGTCTCCTGTACGGTCCTGGCCACCACGGTGCGTCCCAGCCCTCTGGCCCGTAACCCGAATCCCAGGTTTTCCCGGACTGTGCCGCGCAGCAGCAGCGGCCGCTGCTCCACGAGGGTCACCCGGCGGCGCCAGGCCGGCGAGGGGCGCCGCGGCACGACCACCCCGTCGAACACGACGTCGCCTTCGGTCGGCTGCTCGAGCAGCGCGAGCAGGCGCAGCAGCGTGCTCTTACCCGAGCCGTTGTGCCCCACCACGGCCACGATCGCGCCGTCCGTGACGCCGAAGCGCTCGAGGTCGAGCACCACGCGCGAGCCGTAGCGGTGTCGCACCCCGCGCAGCTCAAGCACGCGCCGCTCCTCCGCCCCCCTGGCCCTGGAACGCCTGCAACGCGACGTTCACGAGGAACGCGAGCCCGAGCAGGACGAGGCCGAGGGCGAGCGCGAGCCCGAAGTCTCCCTGGGACGTGTACAGCGCGACCGCCGTCGTCAGGGTCCGCGTCGAGCCGCGGATGTTGCCGCCCACGATCATAGCCGCGCCGATTTCCGCCACCACCTGGCCGAACGCGGCAGTGATCACGGCGGCCAGCCCGAACCGCGCCTCCCGGGTCACGGTCCAGGCGGTGCGCCAGCGTCCCGCGCCCAGCGTTTCGGCGGTGCGGCGGACGCGGGGGTCCACGGCCTGAATGGCGGCCGCCGAGAGCGCCGCCGCGACGGGGACGGCGAGCAGCACGTCGCCGACGACGATCACCTGCCAGGTATACAGCCACCCCAGCCCGCCCAGTGGGCCGCGGCGTGACAGGATGCCATACAACAGCAGGCCCACGACGACCGTGGGAAACGCGAGCGCGGTGTTCACCATCGTGAGCGCCGCGCGACGGCCCCAGAAGCGGCGCGTGGCGAGGACGTAGCCGAGCGGTCCGCCGAGCGCGCAGGCGACGGTCGTCGCGACCAGCGCCACCCGCAGCGTGAGGAGGGCGATCCCGTAGACCTCCGGATCGCCTGTAAAAAGGAGGGTGAAGGCCCGGCGGAACCCCTCGGCTAGAAAGTCCATCCCACCCCGAGACTGAGCCAGGGATGGGTGGTCCAGTCCGTCAACTTGTCATCGAGAGGCACGACCCGGCTCCCGTCGGGTGCCGGATCGCGAAACGCAATGGGATACTTCAGCCGCCACAACAGGAGGCGGGTGTCGGCGTGCACGGTGAACTGGCGCGCCACGTACCATCGCACACCCACGCCGCCGCCGAACGTCAGCTTGTTGCCGAAGTGATAACCGCTGTTCGTCGTATCACCCGGCGAGTTGACGTCGATGGCCATCCCGATACCGGCGCCGACGTACGGCGCGAGGCCGTGCCACGTTTTCGCGCCCGTCAGCCGGAGTTGCAAGCCGACGTCGAGGTGCAGCAGGTCCATATCCACTGGTCCCGTGCGCCGCGCGGGGGAGGCCGAATCGGCCCGCGAATCGATGATGAAACGCTCCGCGCGGAGGTAGGCGGCGGTGAGTTGCACCAGCAGCGACCGCCCCGTGGGCAGCTCGTAGCGCGCGCCGAATGCCAGCGCGTTGCTCGGCCCCGCTTCGGCCTTCCCGCGGTCGCCGAAGAGGTACCCGGCGAACACCACCGGTCCCGCTGCGATCGTGATGTCGCGAAACGGCGAGTCGCCGGGAGGGTGGCCGACCTGTGCGACGGCCGGACGGCCCGACGCCGCCACGGCCAGTATGGCCGCGAGCATCGTGCCGATGCGTGCTGGCCGTCCCGCCGTCCGGCCGTCTGCCCGTCGTCTCATCAGTCGACCTCCCTCAAGTCCCGCCCCGTCATCTCGACCGGCGGCTCGATGTCCAGCAAATGCAAGATCGTCGGTCCCACGTCCCGAAGCGAGCCACCGCCCCGCAGCGGCCCGCGGGTGCCGGCGCCGTCCCCCACGATCACGAACGGAACGGGGTTCGTCGTGTGCGCCGTGTGCGGGCCGCCCGTCCCGGGGTCCACCATCAGCTCGCAGTTGCCGTGGTCCGCCGTCACCAGTACGGTCGCGCCCACCGCCTCGGCGGCCTTGAGGGCGCGCTCGAGACAGCGGTCCACCGTTTCCACCGCCTGCACGGCGGCGGCCAGGACGCCGGAGTGCCCCACCATGTCGCCGTTGGCGTAGTTGCACAGGATGAAATCGTGCTCCCGGGCGGCGATGGCGCGGCACAGCACGTCGCTGACCCCGGGCGCGCTCATTTCCGGCATCAAGTCATACGTGGCGACTTTCTGCGACGGCACCAGCAGCCGCTCCTCCCCCTTGAACGGTGGCTCGACGCCGCCGTTGAAGAAATATGTCACGTGCGCGTACTTCTCCGTCTCCGCCGTCCGGAACATCGTCTTGCCGCGCTCGGCCAGCACCTCGGCAACGATGCGGGACAGTGAGACGGGCTCGAAGGCCGCGGGAATCGGGAACGTCTCGTCGTAGTGCGTCATCGTGACGATCGCGACGCGCGGCCGGTGGCCGACGTCGAAGCCGTCGAACCCCGCGATCCCGAGGGCGCGCACGATCTGCCGCACGCGGTCGGCGCGGAAGTTGACGCAGAACACGCCGTCGCCGTCCCGGATGCGCGGCGTGCCCTCGATGACGCGCGGTTTCACGAACTCGTCGGTTTCCCCGGCTGCGTACGCCTGGCGCACCGCGCTCACCGGGTCGGGCGCGAGCGCGCCGATGCCGCGCACCATCGCGTCGTTCGCGAGCTTGGTGCGCTCCCACCGCTTGTCGCGATCCATGGCGTAATAGCGCCCCACGACTGTCGATACGACTGGGGCATCGGGCCTAGGGCCTGGGGAATCTCCCCCGGGCCCTAGGCCCCGGGCCCCGATGTGCGCCACCAGCTCCTCCATGAATCCGAGGGCCGACTTCGGCAGGGTGTCCCGTCCATCCAGCCAGGCGTGAATCGCGACCGGGAGCCCGGCGCGCCGGCCCAGCTCGACCGCCGCCAGCAGGTGCGTGTCGAGGGCGTGCACGCCGCCAGTGCCGATCAGCCCCATCACGTGCAGGGTGCCGCCGTGCCGTCGGGTCGTCTCACACAGCTCGATCAGGGCCGGGATGCGGAAGAATGCGCCGCTGTCGATGGCCTGGGAGATGCGCACCATGTCCTGCGCCACCACGCGGCCGGCGCCGAGGTTCAGGTGTCCGACTTCGCTGTTGCCGATCTGCCCTTCGGGCAGCCCGACCGCGAGGCCGGAGGCGGCGAGCAGCGTCCGAGGGGCCCGCTCCCACAGCCGGTGCCACGTCGGCGTGTCGCCGAGCTCGATGGCGTTGGCGTCGCGTTCGGGCCGGAAACCCCAGCCGTCGAGCACGATGAGAATGACCGGGGTGCGCGTGCCGCGGCTCGTGGTCATATTGAGGGGAATGCAAGTTAGCCAGATCCTCCGCGCCCTACCAGTTCTGCTGTGCGGCGCGACCGTGGCGGCCGGCGCCGCGCGGGCGCCGGCGGCGCAGGGCCTTCACTACCGCGTCACCACTGACGATACCTGGTTTCATCAGGAGGCCGGCGGCCGCCGTCTGGCGCGCCTGATGCGTGGCGCGACGTTCGCCGCGGCGGACGCCAGTCCGCGCGACGGCTGGGTGCAGCTGACGCTCGACGGCTGGATCTGGAGCGCCTCGGTCGATTCGAGCCCACGGCCCGACTTCGATCTGCTCGTGACGCGCGACCGGGAGGAGAACCTGCGCGCGTCGGCCGGCGGTACCATCGTTGCAAAGCTCGCCGAGGGTTTCGGGTTACACCGCGTCGGCGCGGCTGATGCCGGCGCGCGCTGGGTGCACGTC
>JBOHSP010000332.1:0-7282 GCA_050733275.1 Gemmatimonadales bacterium | reverse complement strand
GTCGGGGGGCGCGGTGGCGCGGCGTCGCTGCGCGCCGCGGCCGCCGCCGGATTCGGCCAGCACGCGCGCCACGGCGGGACCGAGAATCCGGCAGACCAGGCAATTGGGATCAGCGCATGGAGTGCGGGACGGCTTGGCGGTGTGCGCGCCGGAGGCGCGCATCGTGATAGCGCCCGAGCTGCGTTGTGGCGTCATCGGCATCCAAGAGACGAGGTAAATATCGAACCAAGGCCAGGGAAATAGCTAGGGCCTCACCTAGGGTAATCCCCGGGTCCGATCAGGGCGCGACGAGACCCGTGCGGATGGCGTAGCGGACCAGGCTGGCCGTGTCGTGGACACTGAGCTTCTTCATCACCCGCCCGCGATGGAACTCGGCCGTCTTGGCACTGATCTGCAGTGCCACGGCGATTTGCTTCGTCGATTTCCCCTCCGCCACGAGCTGCACCACTTGTCGCTCCCGTTGTGTGAGCTGCGGGCCATCCGGCGCCGCCGCTCCGGTGCTGCGGCAGGCATCCACGAATGCCTGCGAGGCACCCGGACTAATGTAGAGCCCTCCCCGCCTAACCTCATCAATCGAATGGATTAGATCTTCGGAGCCCTGGCTTTTCAGCACGAAGCCCCGCACGCCGGCCTGCAGGGCGGCCCGCACGAATCGCGTATCGTCAAGGCCGGAGAGGAGGATGAGGTGGGTACCGGGGGGTGGGGCGATGCGCGCGATCTCGCGGGCCGCCGCGATGCCGTCCATGACGGGCATGGCGACGTCGAGCACGACGATGTCGGGGGGGGGGCGCAGCCGCCGCACGGCCTCGAGCGCGGCGCGGCCGTCGGGGGCGTCCGCCACGACGGCGACGCCCTGGCGCTCGAGCAGCGCTTTCAGCGCCTCGCGCAGGATCAGGTGGTCGTCGACGAGGACGACGCGCAATTTGCGTGGTCGCACGGCACGTTCGGGATCCCCCCGGCCGACGCTTGCCACGGCGCTGCCGGGGGGTGCGTCCCCCGCATGCACGGCAGGGGACGGTCCCGCATGCATGCCAGGGGGCGTTTGGGATTGGGTCGGAGCGTCAGACATGGTGCGCCAAATGACGTCACCCCCTGCATCCCGCCCGAATCGGTGCTCACACGGGCGGCGTCGAGTGCCACGTGCAACATATCGCCGGGCCCAAGCGGGTCAAGCACTCACGCGTCCTCGGGATCGGGCGATTTCAGAAGCCGCGGCACGCCGCCGCTGAGGCCGAACCGCTCGAGCTGCGACTGCTTCTGCTCCACGCGCTCCGTGGTTTCGTCGGTCCCGAGCAGGCCCCCGCAGCTGCTGCACAGTCCGTCGCGCGACGCCGGGGACGCCTGCCCGCCACCGTGGAGCCGGAGGGGAATCCGGGGCTTGGTGGCACGGGACAGACGGCCCTCGTCCGAGAGGGAGGTACAACGCCGGCACAGCATAGGAAGCTCCGCGTGGAACACCCGGCCCTTCGTAATCTCAAGTTTCGGGCCGCGGATCGGGGCGGGGGTCTGGGTCCGGGTGATGCCGCTCACCGACGGCACGGCCGGCAACAGGGCTTCTTAAGGTGTGGCAGGACTGCAACATGCGTTGCGCGTCAGCGACCCCACTGTGGCGCCGGAGCAACATCGTCGCGGGGGCCTCTCGCAACCGCTTGGCAGACCTGCACCTGAGGATGGGGTCGGCATGGTCCATTCTGTGCCGTCTGGAGTAATACGTAATGCTCAACCGTCCCTGACCGGAGCTTGCCACGGAATCGATATCGGCATCCCCACAGGAGCGCACGCCGCGGACACGGGCTACCCCCGTTCCCGGCCTGCCCCAGATCACGCCCGAAGTCCGCTCGACCATTCGCGTCCTGATCGTGGACGACGAGCGCACGCTGCGGGAGAGCTGCCTCAGCGTGCTGGAGTACGAAGGCTACCAGGTGAGCGTCTGCGGGCGCGGCGAGGAAGCGCGCGATCTCCTGAAGCGCGCCAAGTTCGACATCGTGTTGCTGGACCTCTACATGCAGGAGGTCGCCGGCCTCAAGCTGCTGCGCATCTGCCTGGATACGCACCCCGGGACGATCGTCATCATGATCACCGGCAACCCCAGCGTCGATTCCAGTCTGGAGGCGTTGCGCGCCGGTGCCTGGGACTATCTGCCGAAGCCGTTCTCGGCCACGCACCTCCAGATCCTGCTGGGCCGCGCGGCGCACGCCGTGACCGTGGCGCGGGAGTCGCGTGCCATGCAGGCGGCGTTCGTGCGGGAGCACGGCAACAGCGAGCTGGTGACGGTGCTCGGCACCGCGCCGGCGTTCCGCCGGGCCGTGGACCTGGCCCGCCGCGTCGCGCCGACGGACGCGTCCGTCTTCATCACCGGCGAGAGCGGCTGCGGCAAGGAGCTGTTCGCGCAGTTCATCCACCATCACAGCCGGCGCTCCAGCCGGCCGCTGGTCGCGCTCAACTGCGCGGCGCTGCCCGAACCGTTGCTCGAGTCGGAGATGTTCGGCCACTGCAAGGGCGCGTTCACCGGAGCCGTGCGCGACAAGCCCGGCCTGCTCGAGGCGGCGAACGGCGGCACCCTGCTGCTCGACGAGCTGGTCGAGATGTCGAAGCCGATTCAGGCCAAGCTGCTGCGCGTCATCCAGGACGGCGTCGTGCGCCGCGTGGGCAGCGAGAACACCGACGCGGTGGTCAACGTGCGGTTCATCGCGTGCACCAATCGCAATCCCGAGGAAGCCGTGCAGGCGAAGGCGCTGCGCGAGGATCTGTACTACCGGCTGCGGGTCGTCCCCATCCACGTCCCGCCGCTGCGCGACCGGCCCTCCGATATCCGCCTGCTCGCGGAGTATTTCCTGTCCCAGTACTGGGGCCGGCACCGCACCCCCACCGACGCGCTGCCGCAATTCTCCGAGGCGGCCGTGCGCGCGCTCCGCGCCCGCCCCTGGAAGGGCAACGTGCGCGAGCTGCAGAACGTGGTGGAGCATATGGTCGTGCTGCTCGAGCCCGGCGCGCAGATCGGCCCGGACGACATCCCCGCCCTGGGCGACCCCCCGGAGGAGCGCGCAGCGTGGGCGCCGGCCGGCGTCTCGACGGAAGAGCCGTATTACGCCGCCCGCGACCGGCTGGTCGCGGAATTCGAGCTGCACTACCTCACGCAGCTCCTGACCCAGACGGGCGGGAACATGTCGCGCGCCGCCCGCGCCGCCGGCGTGGACCGTACCACGTTGTACCGGCTCATGGAGCGGCACGGGCTCGACCGCAAGCTGCTGCTGTCGTCGGAGGCCACCAAGGAGTAGCGGGCGCGCGGGGGCGGGGGCGGGGGCGGGACGCTCGGGGTGCCGCCGCGCCGGGGCAGCAGGACCGGCGCTACGACCCCGTTGCGTCCCGCTTGAGTTTGTCCCACCAGTCCATGCGCTCTTTCACAGTCTTCTCGTGCCCGAACTCGCTGGGCACATACCAGCGGGAGCCCCGCAGCGCCTCCGGCAGGTACTCCTGGGGCAGGTAGGCGTTCTCGGAGTCGAACGCATACCGGTACCCCGCCCCATACGCGAGCTCTTTCATCAGCGGCGTCGGCGCGTTGCGGATATGCAGCGGCACGGGCTCCGCGGGGTGCGCCTCGGCCGCCGCCTGCGCCTCCCCGAACGCCGTGTAGACGCGGTTCGACTTGGGCGCCGTGGCGAGATAGACCGCCGCCTCGGCCAGCGCCAGCTCGCCTTCGGGACTGCCCAGGAAGTGGTAGGCCTCTTTGGCCGCCAGGGCCACGCTGAGGGCGCGCGGATCGGCGAGACCGACGTCTTCGGACGCGATGCGCACCAGCCGGCGCGCCAGGTACAGCGGATCCTCACCACCCGCCAGCATCCGCGCCAGCCAGTAGAGCGCGCCGTCGGGATCCGATCCCCGCACGGCCTTGTGCAACGCGGAGATCAGGTTGAAATGCTGCTCGCCGGATTTGTCGTAGACCGGGAGGGGCCGTTCCAAAACCTGCATCACGGCTTCTCGGGAAACAGGATACGGAATACGGGAACCGTGGATGTGCTGGAGCAGGGCCTCGAGCGTGTTCAGCGCCCGTCGGGCATCACCCTGGGCGTGCTTCACCAGCGCATCCAGCGCTGCTTCCGTCAGGACGTCTCCTGGTGCCCGTTTCTCCTGTCCCGATTGTTCCACCGCTCGCTCGATCACCGTCCGGATATGGTGGTCGGCGAGCGGCTCCAGGACGAAGACGCGGCACCGTGACAGCAGCGCGCCCGTCAGCTCGAAGCTCGGGTTTTCGGTGGTCGCGCCGATCAGGGTGATGATGCCGTTCTCGACCCACGGCAGGAACGCATCCTGCTGCGCCCGGTTGAAGCGGTGGATCTCGTCGCAGAACAGAATCGTGCCTCGGCCTTCGTACTTGAGGCGCTCCTCGGCGGCCTTGATGATCTCGCGCGCGCGCGGCACGCCTTCGGTGACGGCGGAAAATGGCTCGAAGTGCCGGTCGGTGTAGTTGGCGATGATCTTCGCGAGCGTGGTCTTGCCCGACCCCGGGGGGCCCCAGAAGATGCATGAGCCGACGTCGCCGCGGCGGATCAGCTCGCCGAGCGCCTTTCCCGGGCCGAGCAGGTGCTCCTGGCCGAGGAATTGATCGAGGGTCCGCGGCCGCATGCGGGCGGCGAGGGGCTCGCTCGAGCCCTGGAACAGCGTTGGCTCCGTCACCTGACTCCGTCCAGCATCCACCTGGTCAGGAGGAATACCCCGGCTCCCAGAAAGAAGGCCGTCGGCAGTTTCCACCCGCGCTTGCCCTGAAACTCGGGCACCAGGTTCGAGGCGGCGACGTAGATCGTCACCCCCGCCGACAGCGCGAGGCCGTGGACGACCAGGAACCCGACGACGTCGGTGAGCACGACGCCGACGAGGGTCGCGACCCCGAGCAGCATCGCCGAGCCGACCGCGCGGCCGCGCGTCCGCCCGCCCGCGAGGTCGATGCTCGCGATCGTGACGCCCTCCGGGAGCTTGTGGAGGAAGATCGCGATGAACACCAGGAGGCCGAGCTGCGGGCCCACGAGAAACGCGCTGGCGATGGCGACGCCGTCGAAGAACGTGTGCAGCAGCAGGCCGATCAGGGCGGAGGTGCCGGCCACCGCCGTCACGGCGTGCGTCTCTTCACCGAAGTGGAAGTGCGGCGTGAGGGTGTGCTGCGTCAGGTGCACGGCGAGGTAGCCGGCGAGCACGAGCACCGGCGCGGGCCCGCCGCTGCGCGCCATCGCGGCCGGCAGGATGTCCACGAGCGCGATCGCGAGCATATAGCCCGCGCCGAACGCCACGACGTGCTCGATGACCTTGAGGCTGCCCGCGGCCCGGCGCGTGACCGCCACCGCGCCGGCCACGTTGCCCAGGGCCGCGATCAACGCGTACAGCAGCGCGCTAGACACGCGACAGGAGGTACTCGCGCGTGTTGCGGGCGGGGTCGTCGAGCACGTCGGCCAGCAGGCGCTGCAGCGTCTCGCCGACGTCGGGGCCCGGCCGCACGCCCGCCGCGATGAGGTCGTCGCCCTTCACCGCTAAATCCTTGAGGCTCAGGGGATCGCCGGCCGCGCGGACCTGTTCCACGACCTTCGGGAGTCGGGAAACGGGAAACGGGAAGCGGGAAACGCCCAGTCCGGGCAGGATCGCGAGCAGGTCATCGGCACACTCCCCCGTCGCGGCGAGCCAGCGACGCACGGCCGCACGATCGCCGGGCTCCGGATATCGCTCGCGCCACTGGCTCACCGCACGGGCTCGCGCGACATCGCGGTTTGCGCACTTCAGCCGGATCAAGAGCGATGCCGGATCACGGGCCAGCACCGCGGACACGAGCACCGGATCTCGCGGGAGCTTGTCCACGTTTCCCGTTTCCCGTTTGGCGTCTCCCGTCTGCAGCTCCGGCAGCCAGATCCGCGCCGCCCCCACGTCCTTCCACAGGGTGACGAGCTTCGAGACCTTCTGCGCGGTCTTGATCCCCTTGAACCACTCCTCCCGCACCCGCTCCGCCGAGAGCTGGGCGAGCCCCTGCGCGTTGGCCTTGGCGGCCTCGAGCGTGCGCCCGTGGATCCGGAACTGGAAGCGGGCGCTGAAGCGCAGGGCGCGCAGGATGCGGAGGTAGTCCTCCTGGAAGCGCCAGTTTGCGTCGCCCACCGAGCGGATCAGCTTCTTGTCGAGGTCGGCCTTGCCCTGGAACGGATCGCGCCACTCGTGGCGCAGCGGGTGGTAAGCGATCGCGTTGATCGTGAAGTCGCGCCGCGCGAGGTCGTCCATCAGCGACACGCCGAACGCGACCACCGCGTGGCGGCCGTCGGTCTCGATGTCCTTGCGAAATGTCGTCACCTCGTGCGGGCGGTTCTGCGCGTCCAGGACCGCCACCGTGCCATGCTCGATGCCGACGGGCACGGTGCGCCGGAACAGCCGCTGCACCTCCGGGGGCGGCGCGGCCGTCGTGAGATCGAAGTCGAAGTTCTCGAGGTCGAGCAGGTTGTCGCGGATGGCCCCGCCCACGCACCACGTCTCGTAGCCCGCGTCCTCGAGGCGCCGCGCGATCTTTAGCACCTCGTCGGGGATTGGCAGCCTTGGTGGGAACGTCATCAATTGCGGACCTGCCAATTGCGGATTTCGGATTGCGGATTGCGGATTGTCACGGGACGTCACGATGTGCACTCGACGCCTGCATGTACAATCCGCAATCCGAAATCCGCAATTCGCAATTCCTTCACCCACATAGTACCGATCCCCCATTCACATTCAGCACTTCCCCCGTGATGTGCCGCGCCAGTGGGGAGCACAGAAACACGATGGGCCCGGCGATATCCTCCGGAGCAGCAATGCGCCCCAGGGGAATCGTGGCTGCGATCTTGCGTTTCGCGTTCGCCGTTTCCCGTTTCCCGTGTTCCCACGCGGGTGCCGCCATCTCGGTGTCCACCCACCCCGGCGCCACGCAGTTCACCGTGATGCTCGGCGCGAGCTCGACGGCGAGCGACTTGGTGAGCGCGATGAGCGCCCCCTTGGTCGCCGCGTAGTCGGCGTGGAACGCCTCCCCCCGCTGCCCCGCGGTCGACGACACCAGCACGATCGTCCCGCCCGGCGCGAGCTCGGGAATCGCGGCGCGACACACGTAGAACACCGCATCGAGGTTGGCGAGCCGCGTCTGTTCCCACTGCGTGTCGGGCAGCTTCGCGAGCGGCACATCGTCGGGCGGCCAGACGCCGTGGTTGACGACCACGATGTCGAGCCCGCCGAGTCGTCGCCGCGCGGCGCGCACGACGCGGCGCGCCTCGCGCGGATCGCCCAGGTC
>JBOHSP010000331.1:0-6619 GCA_050733275.1 Gemmatimonadales bacterium | reverse complement strand
GGCGGGAAGGGCGCGCGCGCGCAGGGCGGCCGCGAGCTCCTCGCGCACGATCGCGAGCTCGCGCGGCAGCTCCGCCGCCGGCAGGACGTCCTCCCCATCGCCGGAGCGTCGCGCGCCGCGCCCGGGGGAAGCAGCGCGCGTGAGCCGCCGCACGCGCGCGGCCTGCTGCTCCACGAACGCGCGGCGATCGCGATAGCTGGCGGCCACTTCGGGCAGAATCTGCTTCAGGCCGCGGCCGGTGATGGGGTCATCCGCCGGGAAGTAGGTGCCGCCGAAAAACGCCGCGCCGTCCGCCGTGAGGAACACGGTGAGCGGCCAGCCGCGCAGACCGACGAGTCGATCGACTATCGCCTGGTAGCGCTGCGCGATGTCGGGCCGCTCGTCGCGGTCCACGCGAATCGGCACGAACAGATCGTTGATCAGCGCGCCGATCTCCGGGTCGGTGTAGATCGCGCGGTCGGTTTCGGCGCACCAGCGGCAGCCCTCACCGCCGACGTACAACAGCACCGGCCGGTCGAGCCGCAGGGCCAGCGCGAACGCATCGCGGCCCCAGGGCTGCCAGTTCACCGGCTGGCGCGCCGCGCGCGTGAGATAGCTCGTGGCCGACTGCGACATGCGATTGGTCAACGGGCCGCGCTCCGAGACGCACGCCACCGCGAGCGCGCACCCGGCGATCACGACTCCCGAATGGCCGTCCCAGCTCCACCCGCGCTCCATCCGTTTCGCTACCCGGGGCCCCCGCGGGCCGTTCCGACCGGACCGGGGGCTATATTCCCTGCCATGACCGACGTCACCATCACACCCAAAATGAACGGCCCGCTGCTCGTCGCGGGCGCCGTCCGGGTCGTCACGCCGGACGGGCGCGAATTGACGCCCCCACCCCGCAAGGATGGCAGACCCGCGGAAGTCGTTGTCCTGTGCCGATGTGGCGCGTCGAGCAACAAGCCGTTCTGTGACGGATCGCACAAGCGCATCGGGTTCATTGACACCCCGGCCGGGCCGATTACCCCCACCTAGACGCCCCATATTATGTTGTGGGTCGCGGAAAGCAGGTCCATGGCCCCCCATGCCCCCCCGAACTGGAGGAGCGACCGAAATGGCCAAGGGTGGAAAGGCCCCGATGGCGGCGGATGAAGGGTACTGCGTCAAGTGCAAAGCGAAGCGGAAAATCTCGAATGCGCAGCAAGTGAAGATGGCGAACGGCCGGCCGGCGCTGAAGGGCGTCTGTCCCGTGTGCGGCACGGGCATGTTCAAAATTCTTCCGCCCAAATAGCGTCGGTTTCGTAACTACGGCCCCCGCGCAGTACCGCCCCCGGCGATCATCGCCCGGGGGCGTGATGTTTTCAGGAAGCGCCGGCTGCCGTCACCCTGCAACACATAGCGGAACGTGTAGCACGCCGCGCCTACCTCGCGGCAGTAATACGCGAGAATCTCGAACTTGGCGTAGCGCCCATCGGAAGTGCGCAGGGCGTACACGTGCCGCTTCGACGTGAGCAGGTGCGACAGCATGCTGTAGGCGTACCACTTCCCCAGCCCCTCGGGGGGGCCGCCGGCCACATAGCCGGAGGGCGGCGCCTCCGCCACGGCCTCGAACGCCGCGGCGCCGAGATCCCGAACGGCGGCGCCGGAGGCGACGATCACCGTGTTGCGGCGGAACGCAATGTCCCACGTCCCGGAATCCACGACAGCAGTGCGCGCGAAGTCGAAGCGGCGCCAGGCGTCTCCCCGCGACGCGTCCAGCGTGTAGGTCGCGGGCCCGACCAACGAGTCGCCGACGACGTGCGGGTGCGGGGCGGCGGGCGTGAGCGCGTACGGCGGAAACTCCGGGGACGCGAGCGATCCCATGACCAGCGAGGCGACGAGCAGCAGGAACGCGCCCGCCAGGGCGAGCACGAGGAGCGGCGGCCGGCCGCTCACCGCTCGGCCATGAACGGATAGGTCCAGTCCCGCGGCGGCGCGAAGTTCTCCTTCACGACACGGGCGCTGGTCCACCGGATCAGGTTGAGCAGGCTGCCCGCCTTGTCGTTGGTGCCGCTGGCCCGGCCGCCGCCGAACGGCTGCTGGCCGACGACCGCGCCGGTCGGCTTGTCATTCACGTAGAAGTTGCCGGCGGCGTAGCGCAGCGCCGCGTGCGCCTCGGCAACGGCGCGCCGGTCCTGCGCGAACACGGCCCCCGTCAGAGCATAGGGCGACGTGCGATCCACCAGCGCCAGCGTCTCGGTCCACTGCCGTTCAGGATAGACGTACAGCGACAGCACCGGCCCGAAGATCTCTTCGCACATCGTGCGATACGCGGGATCGCGCACCTCCAGCAGCGTGGGCTGCACGAAGTAGCCGTCGCTGTCGTCGCAGTCGCCGCCGAACAGCACCGTCACGGTGGGGTCGCGTTTCGCAGCCTCGAGATAGCCGCTGATCTTGTCGAACGCCTTCCGGTCGATCACCGCGCCCAGGAAGTTCGAGAAGTCGGCGGGGTCGCCCATCCGCACGGGGCCGAGCATGTCGAGCACGCGGTCGCGCAGCCTGGGCCAGAGACTGTCGGGCACGTAGGCGCGCGAGGCGGCGCTGCACTTCTGGCCCTGGTACTCGTACGCGCCGCGCACGATCGCGACGGCAAGCGCCTCCACGTCGGCACTCGGGTGCGCGACGATGAAGTCCTTGCCGCCGGTCTCGCCCACGAGACGCGGGTAGTCGGCATAGCTGCGGAGGTTGGTCGCGACCTGCTGCCACAGCGACTGGAACACCTCGGTCGAGCCGGTGAAGTGAATGCCGCCCAGGTGACGATCGCCGAGCAGCCGCTCGCTGATCGCCGCGGCGGGGCCCGGCAAAAAGTTGATGACGCCCGGAGGAAGGCCCGCCTCCTCCAGCACCTTGAAGACGAGGTAATTCGAATACGCCGCGGAGGCCGCCGGCTTCCACACGCTGGTGCAGCCCATGATCGCCGGTGCGGTCGGCAGGTTGCCACCGATGGCGGTGAAGTTGAACGGCGTGATGGCGTAGACGAACCCTTCGAGCGGGCGGTACTCCATCGCGTTCCACGTCCCGGCGCTCGACAGCGGCTGCTCGGCGTGGATGCGGGCGGCGTAGTGGACGTTGAACCGCCAGAAATCGACCAGCTCGCACGCGGAGTCGATTTCGGCCTGGTGCGCCGTCTTGCTCTGGCCCAGCATCGTGGCGGCGTTCACCATCGGGCGCCAGCGGGTGGCGAGGAGGTCGGCGGCCTTGAGGAACACCGCGGCGCGATCGGCGAGCGACCACTGGGCCCACTCGCGCCACGCGCTGCGGGCGGCCGTCACGGCGGCGGCGATCTCCTCCGGACCGGCCTGATGCACTTTCGCGAGCACATGATGGTGGCAATGCGGCATGATCGCGTCGGCGGTACGGCCGGTGCGGATCTCCTTGCCGCCGACGACGACCGGAATCTCGATCTGCCGGCCGCTCAGGTCCTTGAGCGCCTGCTTGAGGGCCGCGCGCTCGGGAGAGCCGGGAGTGTAGCTCAGCACCGGCTCGTTGCTGGGGATGGGAATCGGAGCGTTCATGCGGGGAATCTAACAGAGCGATGGTGGAGGATTAGGGAATCTTTCCTAGCCGCGCGCTCCGGGCTCGCGCTGCGGCGGCAGGGGGAGCGTGATCGTCACGGTGGTCGCCCCGACCGGCGACTCGACCCGCACAGTGCCGCCGAAGACGCCTTCCACGACGCCGCGGGCTTTGATCACGCTGGGCCGCTCCGGCGCCCCCGGCAGGGCGCCCTGGCTTCGGACCGCGATCTCGAGCTCGCGTCCCCTGCGACCCATGGTGACCTCGATCGGCGCGTTCTTGATCGTCGCGTCGGCGGCGCCGCGCACCAGGCTCACCAGCAGATCGAACAGGGCATTGGGATCCCCGCGTAGGTACGTGCCCTCGAGGCCCGTCACGAATTCCAGGTCGATCCCCCGGTCGCGCAGCAGGCGGCGCTCCAGCGTCAGGCAGGAGCGCACGACCCGGACGGCGTCGAAGCGCTCGGCGCGCAGCAGCGCGCCCCGCGCCCGCTCCTGCACCGCGCGCAGAACCTCCGTGGCGCGATCGATGTCCTCGATCACCTGACCGAGATCGTCGAGCAGCGCGACGCGGCGATCGGCCGCGAGGCCTACCCAGCGCCCCACCGACTCCATGGCCACCTGCAGGCTGGCACGCGCCGCCGCGAGCGGGTTGCCGGCTTCGTGCGAGATCAGCGCGGGAAGATGAGCGAGCGCGCGCAGCGGCTCGCGGTCTCCCCCGCTCTCCAGTGACCCGATGGCCAAACCGGCGAGCTCGAGCGCGAGGCGCTCGCGGCTGCGGCGCTCACGCCCATTGGGCGGCGGCGCCGGCGGGCGGTTGCGCACGGGCGCCACGACCCACGTCTCGGGTTCGGCGCCCGGCGCCGCGACCCACCGGGAGCCCACGGCAATGGGCACGTTCCAGCGCCGCAGCGTGGCCTCGAGATTGAAGCTGGGAACGGGCTGCAGCGGGGCGGCGCTGCTGGCCCGCACTGTGGCCTCGCGTGCGTCCGTCACTTCCCACAGGGTCACGGGCCGGTCGAGCACCGCGCTTGCCTGTCTGAGGACCTCTGTCTCGCCACCCGCCGATGCACCCACCGTCTCACCTCCAGGACGTACGGCGACGGACTTTGGGGGTAAGTCGGGCGCACCCTTAGAGATGCGGCCCCGCCGCAGTGTCGTCAAGCCACGGGCCGTCCATTGACAGCGTTTCAACCGCGGACTACCGTGGGGCCCCATGCCGACGCCCCCTTCCGCGCATTCGGGCCCGCCGCCGCGTCCTGCGGTCGGGCGCTCGTCGTTCGCCATGGCGATGAAGGACTATACCTTCATCCGGCCGGGTGTCGCGATCACGATCAGCGCCGTGACGCTCGTGCTCGCACTGGTGATCGGGTTCTCGCTGATCATGTCGCTGCGCGACATCGCGGCCTCGATGGAGCACGGCTCCCGCACGGTGGAGGCGCTGCACCGCTACAACGCGGGCCTCGAGGTGTGGCGCGACATGAGCACGAGCACCGATCCCGCCTACCAGCGTCCCGAGGCCGTCGCCCAGCGTGACCGCCTGGGGCGAGCGCTGCGGGGCCAACTCGCCGAGCTCGCCACGACCATGGACGACCGCGAGCGCGAGCTGGTGAATCAGGTGCTCACGGGGCTCACCAGCACGGGCCCGGTCGAAGGGGCGCCGGCGCGACAGGCGATGATCGTGCTGCTCGCCCGCCAGGACGCGGCGATCTACCGCGCCGCCCAGGCTTCCCAGCGGGCGGTGCTGCAGTCCGCGGCCCTCCTCGCCCTGACGCTCATCACGGCCGGGACGCTCGTTATCCCGATGGCATGGCTGTACATCCGCCACAAGCGCGGGGCGACGATCGAAGTAAAGGTTTAGATTGGGGGCCATGGCAGTTCGTCCTCCCCCTCCCGCATCCCCTGCCGTCACCGCGGAGCCTGCCGGGCGCGCCACCCCGTTCATCGCGGCCAGCCGTGACCGCGAGCGGCTGCGCACCGAGATCTTCAGCGACCACGACGATCTGGCCGCCCTGGTGGCCGACCGCGTCGTGGAGGTCGTGCGGCGCGAGGCGGCGGCGCGGGGCCGCTGCGTGCTGGGCCTCGCCACCGGCAGCACCCCGCTCGGCGTGTACCGCGAGCTGATCCGCCGCCACCGCGCGGGCGAGATCGATTTCTCCCGGGTCGTCATCTTCAATCTCGACGAGTACTACCCGATGGGGCCCGAGAGCCCGCACAGCTACCGGCGCTACATGTGGGAGAATTTCTTCGAGCAGGTGAACATCCCCCCCGAGAGCGTGCATATCCCGGACGGCTCGGTGTCGCGCGAGCAGCTCGCCGAGCACTGCGCCGCCTACGAGCGCGCCATCGTCGAGGCGGGCGGGATCGATTTCCAGATCCTGGGGATCGGGAAGACGGGCCATGTCGGGTTCAACGAGCCCGGCTCATCTCCCGACTCCCGCACGCGGCTCGTCACGCTCGACACGATGACGCGCAAGGATGCGGCGGCCGATTTCTTCGGCGAGGACAACGTGCCGCGCGAGGCGCTTACGATGGGCGTCGCGACGATCATCGATGCGCGCGAGATCGCTCTGCTCGCGACCGGCGAGCACAAGGCGGCGATCGTGCGCCGCGCCGTCGAGGGCGAGGTCTCGCCCGACGTCGCCGCCACGTTCCTGCAGCGGCATCCCGCCGTCACCGTGTACCTGGACGCCGCCGCGGCCGCCGAGCTGACCCGCGTGCGCACCCCGTGGGTGCTCGAGCCGGTGGAGTGGACGCCCGCGCTGGTCGAACGGGCCGTCGTGTGGCTGGCGGACCAGACGGATAAGGCCGTGCTGAAACTGACCGCGCGCGATTACGCGGAGCACCAGCTCAGCCCGCTGCTGGCGCGGTTCGGCTCGGCGGGGCCGATCAACGGCCAGGTGTTCAACCGGTTGCGCGACAAGATCCGTGGCCGCGCCAGGCTGCCGACGCGGCGGCGGGTGCTGGTGTTCTCGCCGCATCCCGACGACGACGTCATCTCGATGGGCGGCGTGCTCCGCAAGCTCTGGGAAAACGAGAATGCGATCGTGGTGGCGTACATGACGAGCGGCAACATCGCCGTGTTC
>JBOHSP010000330.1:0-9080 GCA_050733275.1 Gemmatimonadales bacterium | reverse complement strand
ATCCTCGGGCCGCGAGAATTCCTGCGGCGAATGACTGATTCCCTCGACGCTCGGAATGAAGATCATCCCCACGGGGCCGAGCCGCGCCATGTCCTGCGCATCGTGGCCCGCGCCGCTCGGCATGAGCTTGGTCGAGAGCCCGAGTTCGCGCGCCGCCTCGGCGATCAGGCCACGGACCCGCGGGTCCGTCGGGGCAGGGACGTTGACGTTGATCTCCTTGAAGTCGAAGGTCGTGCCGCTCGCGTCGGCGATCTGGCGCGCCTCGGCCAGGATCCGCTCGTAGAGCATCGCGATCTTCGCGGCGTCGAGATCCCGGAGCTCGAGGCTGAGCACCACCTTGCCGGGGATCACATTGGGCGCGCCGGGCAGCGCCTGGATGCGGCCCACGGTGCCGACCTGCCGTCCCGGCACGCTCGTCACGACGCGATTCACCGCCTCGATGAACCTCGCTGCGGCGAGCAACGCGTCGCGCCGCCGATTCATCGGCGTGGTCCCGGCGTGGTTCGCGAACCCCTCGATCGTCACATCCCACCAGTGGATCCCGACGATCCCTTCGACGATCCCGATGTCAATCTGCTCTTCGTAGAGCACCGCGCCCTGCTCGATGTGCAGCTCGAGATAGGCGGCGATGTCGCCCGATTGCCGGCGAACGGCGGCGAGCCGGTCGGGATCGCCCCCGATGAAGCGGATGCCCTCGCGGATCGTCTTGCCGCTGCGGCTCACCAGGTCGAGCTCGGCGGCGGTCAGCTCGCCGCTCAGCGCGCGGCTCCCGATCAAGCCGCCCTCCTCGTTCTGGAAGACGATCACCTCGAGCGGGTGTCGCGTGGCGAGATCGTGCTCGGCGAGCGTCTGCGCGACTTCGATGGCGCCGAGGGAGCCGACGTCGCCGTCGTAGTTGCCGCCCTCGGGGACGGAGTCGATGTGGGAGCCGAACACGAGCGGCGGGAGGCGGGCCTCGCGGCCGGCGCGGCGGCCGACCAGGTTCCCGGCCGCATCGATGTGCGCGTCCAGCCGCGCCGCGCGCATCAGGCCCAGCACGTAGTCTCGCGCCTGGCGGTCGGCCTCCGAGTAAGCGAGCCGCGTGACCCCGCCCTGGGGGTTCCTGCCGAATGCGGCGAGCTCGGCGAGGTGGCGGTTCAAGCGGGCGCCGTCGACACGGAGCGGCTGCGCCGGGCGCGGCCACCCGCGGCCGAGCGCGAGCGCGCCGCCGGCATGGACGAGAGCGGACGTGAATTCGCGGCGGTGCATGTCGGGATCCGGCCGCTTAAGATAGGGCGCGCCGCCGCCCACCGTGAGCCTCCCTCTCCGGATCGAACCTCCCTTCCATCGGCCTACGCCCTTCTCCATCCCTTCGGCGGATGGCAGGGCCCGCCGCCGCCGTGAGAACGTTCGAACGCACGGATTAAGACCGGACTGGGGGAAGGCGACGTGTATTCGAGACGTGTCCTGGGCGGCCTGGCGGTTCTCGGGCTGCCGTTGATCGCCGGCTGCAGCGTGCGGCGGGCCGGGCCGGGCGCCGCAGGGACGATGGTGACGGCGCCGGCGCTGGGCACGGTCGGCGCCACCGTGCGCAGCGCGATCGCGGGGGCGGAGACGACCGGCGAAGCCGCAGCGCGCGTCACCCGCCAGATGGACGAGCAGGCGCAGCGGCTCGCCTACGATCTCCCCCGCGTGTCGGTGCAGCGCATCGGCAGCGGCATCGTCGTAACCTTCCCGGAAGGACTGCTGTTCGCGCAGGACTCCGACGAGCTCAGTCCCGCGGCGCGCGACAACCTCCGCCGCTTCGCGACCAGCCTCGAGCAGCATCCCAACACGCGTCTCATGATCGTGGGCCACACCGATTCACAGGGCGGCTCCGAGCGCAAGTTGGAGCTGTCGGAACGGCGCGCGCAGGCGATCGCGAATTTCCTGATCGACGCCGGCGTGAACGGGGGTCGCCTCACGGCGCTGGGGCGCGGGGATGCAGAGCCGATCGCGAGCAACGACACCGACGCGGGCCGGCAGTGGAATCGCCGCGTCGAAGTCGCCATCTACGCCGACGAGGCCACCCGGTTCGGATCACGCGCCCGACCCTAGCGGAGCTCTCTCATGCCCTTGCTCGTTGCCATTCTCGCGCTGCTCGCGCCGCGCATCGCCATCCTCGCGCTGTGGCTGCTCACGCCCTGGTTCGAGGGGTTGTTCGCCACGTCGCTGTGGCCGATTCTCGGCTTCATCTTCTTGCCGACCACGCTGCTCTGGTACAGCGCCGTCTATCACTGGTTCGCCGGGGCGTGGACGCTGTGGCCGGTGATCGGGCTCGTGATCGCGCTCGCCATCGACGTCTCCCCCGTGCGGGAGCGCCGCCGTTTCGTGGGCCGCCGGGCCGGCGACATCGCGTAGCCGCGGATCGTCGCTCGCCGCCTCCGGCCCGGCGCGGCGCGCTGGCGCCGTTCTTGCTGTGGCACCCTGGCACGCCGATGGCACGCCTCCTGACTCGCCTCACGCGCAAGGCGCGCTGGTTCTGGCCGCTCGCGCTCGCGCTGTTCGTCGCCGACTGCGCCGCCAAGCGCGCGGCGGAGACGCACCTCATCGTGGGCGCGCCGCAGGAAGTCGCGGGCGACGTGCTCCGGCTCACGCTGTCCTACAATCGCGCGGCCGCGATGGGGATCGGGATCGGCAGCAACGCGCGCGCGGTCCTGGCCGCGCTCTCGGGCGTCATCCTGCTGGTGCTCGCGGTCGTGTACCGGGCCACGGCGCCGCACGACCGGTGGCGGGCGGCGGGCGTCGCGCTCGTCGTGGGCGGCGCGCTCGGCAACCTCGTCGATCGCCTGCGCTCGCCCGCCGGCGTGGTGGACTTCATCGACCTGGGCATCGGACACGCGCGCTTCTGGACGTTCAACCTGGCCGACATCGGCATCACCATCGGGGCGGTCATTCTGCTCATCGTCTTCGGGCGCTGGGTGCCGCTGCCGGCGCTGCGCCAACCGCCCCGTACCGCGCTCCCCACCGGGGATTGAGCCGCTTGCGCCGGCGCCTAGTTTTGGGCCGTGTCCCATGCCGCCCCGCCCGCTCCGCTCGCCACCGCGCTCGCCGACCGCTACGTCATCGAGCGGGAGCTCGGCCGGGGCGGCATGGCCACCGTTTACCTCGCCGAGGAGAAGAAGCACCGCCGCCGGGTGGCGATCAAAGTGCTGCGCCCCGATGTCACCGCCTCGCTCGGCGCCGAGCGGTTCCTGCGCGAGATCGCCATCGCGGCCCGGCTCGCGCACCCCCACATCGTGCCGCTGATCGATTCGGGTGAGGCCGCCGGCCTGCTGTACTACGTGCAGCCCTTCGTGCCGGGAGGCTCGCTGCGGGAGCGGCTCGAGCGGGACGGCCGCCTGCCCGTGGCGGAAGCCCTGCGTATCACGGAGGAGGTGGCGGCCGGTCTGGACTTCGCGCACCGCAACGGCTTTGTGCACCGCGACGTCAAACCCGAGAACATCCTCTTCGCCGACGGGCACGCCGTGCTCGCCGATTTCGGGGTGGCGCGCGCCTGCTCCCCGTCCGCGCCCGGCGGCGATGATCTCGTAACCGGCGCGGGGATCGCCGTGGGGACGCCGGAATACATGAGCCCCGAGCAGGCGAGCGGCGAGACGCGGCTCGGCACGGCGAGCGACGTCTACAGCCTTGGGTGCGTGGTGTACGAGATGCTCGCAGGGGAGCCGCCCCTGCGGGGCGCCGGCGCGCGAGCCACCATCGCGAAGCAGGTGATCGATTCCCCCCGGCCGGTGCGCAGCGTCCGCCCCGAGGTCTCTCTCGCCGTCGAGCAGGCGCTCGCGACCGCGCTGGCCAAGGAGCCGGAGCGCCGCTTCCCGACGGTCGCGGAGTTCGTCGCCGCGCTGACGCGCGAGACGGCCGCGCCGCTCGCTGCGGCGGCCACGCGGTCCATCGCCGTGCTGCCGTTCGTCAACGCCAGCCCCGACCCGGAGAACGAGTATCTCAGCGACGGCATCACGGACGAGCTGATCGACGCGCTGGCGAAGATCGCCGGCCTGCGCGTCTCGTCCCGAACGTCCGTCTTCGCGCTCAAGGGGAAAGCGCTCGACGTGCGCGCGGTCGCGGCGCTGCTCGGCGCGTCGCACGTGCTGGAGGGCACGGTCCGCAAGTCCGGGGAGACGCTGCGCATCACCGCCCAGCTCACCTCCGCCGGCGACGGGCGGCTCCTGTGGTCCCAGCGCTACGACCGCGCGCTGGCCGACGTGTTCACGATCCAGGACGAGATCGCGCAGACGATCGTGCGCACGTTGCGCGCGACCACGTTCGCCGATCTCGCCGAGCCGCTCCCGCGGCGCTACACGAAGAACATCAAGGCGTACGGTCTCTACCTGAAGGGGCGCTACGCCTGGAACAAGCGGACCCAGGAAGGCGTGGCCGAGGGGATCCAGTACTTCGAGCAGGCGATCGCCGAAGACCCGGACTACGCCCTCGCCTACACCGGACTCGCGGATAGTTACGCGCTGCACGTGGATTACCGCAGCGTGCCGGTGCAGGAGGGGTTCGAGCGGGCCAAGACGTACGCGCGGCAGGCCCTGGAGCTGGACGAGGGGCTTGCCGAAGCCCACGCGTCCCTCGCCTGGAGCCTGTTCATTTACGACTGGGACTGGCCGGCGGCGGAGCGGGAGTTCCGCCGCGCGATCGCGCTCAACCCGCGCTACGCGAGCGCGCACCAATGGTTTGCGTTTCTGCTCGCCGCCCGCGGCCGCTACGACGAGGCGCTGCTCGAGGGCCACACTGGACTGGAGCTCGACCCCGGTTCCGTGTCGGTCCGGCGCAGCGTGGGATGGCTCTACCACTACGCGCGGCGCTACGACCAGGCCCTCTACCACCTCACGCGCGCCGTCGAGATGAACCCGACGGCCGCGGAGAGCTATCGCATCCTGGGCGTCACGCTGGCGCTCCAAGACCAGCTCGCGGACGCCGAGCGCGTCTTGCGCGAGGCGATGGCGTTGCCCGCGGCAGGCGCCTACACCGTGGCGGCGCTGGGGTGGCTGCTGGCGCGCGCCGGCCGGGCCCGGGAAGCGCGGGCGCTGCTGGCCGACCTCGGCGCAGAGGCGCGGACCGGCTATGTGTCACCGGTGGCCTTTGCGATCCTGCACCTCGGGCTCGGCGAGCTGCAGCAGGCGCTCGACTGGGCGGAGCGGGCGTATGCCGAGCGCCGCGGGTGGCTGATTTACCTCCGCGTCAACCCGGTGCTGGACCCGCTGCGCGACGAGCCGCGCTTCAGGGCGCTGCTCGCGCGCATGAACTTCTAGCGGGCCGGGGGTGCCGCCGGAGCCGGCGGCGTCTCCGCAGGCTGAGCCGGCGCCGCTTCGACGGAGAAGTCGATCCGCTCCAGCACATTGCCGGCCGCGTCGCGAACCTCCACGTGCCAGGCTCCCGTTGCCTCGACGGGAACCGTCTTGCGGCTCCACGTGCGCCACGACGAGCCGCCGATCGTCAGCGGAACGTTCCCCACTTCGGTGTCGCCGTAGAACCAGACGTGATTCACGGTCTGCCCCTCACCGCCCATCACGCGCGTCCACAGCACGATCTCGCCGACAGTGGAGGGAAACGTCGTGCCGGTGTCCTGAGGCTCGCGATCCATGACGCTGCGCGCCAGCACGGCCTCGACGGTGATGGCCGCCGCCGGCGCCGCGGCCGGATCCTGCGCCGCCGTGGTGTCCTGTGCGGCTACCGGACTGCCCAGTGCCGTCACGACCAGCCCCGCGACTGCGATCATCGATTTCATGAGGTCGCTCCTGAGTGAGAGTCGGTACGAAGCAAGGCGCGCCGGCTGCGGACTTCCAGGCGCGCCCCCAGCATGGCCGCGATGAGACATCCCAGCGCCGTGCCGGCGAGGTGAAACATGATCTGATACTCCAGCTGGACCCAGTGGCACTTGGGGGCGAAGATCGGGCCCACGAGGCGGCCGCAGCTCTGCTGCGTAAAGGCGAACGTCCAGCCCGCCGCGAGACCCAGCACGAGCGGGAGCAAGGCCACTGCGAAATGCCGCAACAGGATTCTCATGCCGACCTCCCCCGCTCGATCCGCCAGCGATCCCCGGCGCGGCCGTCCTCGACGACGACATACTCGTCAAAATGTGCCACCGTGAGACAGGAATGGTTGGGCACGATCTCGATCCGCGTGCCGACCGTGAACTTCCCCTCGAGCGCGGCGGGTCCCGCCGCCCGGATGATCCCGTGCTCCTGCGACACCGAGGCGACAGTCAGCTCGGGATGGCCCCGGACCTCACCCAGGACGACGGGCCGGTCGAGGTGCGCAGGCCCCGTATCCTTGGATAGCGACAGGGCGCCGGCGTCCACGATGAAGTGCGACGCCCCCGGCTGGTGCGAGACCACCGTGGCGAGGACCGTGACTCCGACGTCGTCCGGGGTGCAACACCCGATGAGCACCATGGTTCGGTCGTAGAAGATGTAGTTCCCCGGTCGTGCTTCTGTGACGCCGGTCAAGTCTTTTGCGGCCACCATCGCGGGCGTGGAGCCCACGCTGACGTGCCGTACGGGCAGGCCGTCGCGGCGCAACAGCTCCGCGAACCAGACCATCACCTGGCGCTCCTGCTCGGCCACCCGGGCGGCTTCGGCCTTGTTGCGGGTGCGGTAGGCGTGGCCCGAATGGCTGAGGATGCCGTCGAACGTGATCCCGCGCTCGGCGCCGAGCTCCCGGGCCACCTCGAGCGCGGAGCGCGAAGCGGGGTCCACGCCGGCGCGGTGGTAGCCGCAGTCCACCTTGAGCCAGACGTGGAGTCCCGTCCCGGCCACCGCCTTCGCCGTCGCCAGGTCGTCCAGCACCACCCGCAGCGTCGTGCCGGTCTCCGCGATGCGCCGCACGTGGGGAAGATGGGTGACGTCGAGGGGAAACGCCCAGGTGAGATCGGTGAAGCCCCCCCGCGCGAACGCCTCCGCTTCGACGAGCGTCGAGACCGTCAGCCCCGCGGCGCCGTGCGCGACCTGGCGCCGCCCCAGCTCCAGGCACTTGTGGGTCTTGATATGCGGCCGGAGCGCCACCCCGAGCGTGCGGGCCCGCTCCGCCATCTGCGCCAGATTGCGCTCCACCACGTCACGGTGCAACAGCAGGGCCGGCGTCTCGACGTCCATCATCGCGGTCTCCGCAGTAGCACGCGCGCCTTGTTGCCCACCGGCACGCGGCGAAACAGGGCGTACTTCACCGGGTTGATCGCGTACGTCTCCCACACCTCCAGCATGAGGCCCGCCAGGCCGGCCGCGCGGGCGAACGAGGCGCGGCAAAACTCCTGGACGTGCCCGGGCACGTAGTCGGGCGCGTAGCGGCGGCGGTGGATCCCCAACCGCTCGAGCAAGCGGCGTAGCCGCGCATCGAATGCATCGACATTGGGAAACTCGAGCACCGCCACGGCTTCCGGCTTGAGCAGCTCATGGATCGTGCGGAGCGCGCCGACGGGGTCAGGGAGATGCTCGAGCACGTGCCGCAACACCACGACATCGTAGGTCCGGGCGGGCCCGTCATACGACGCGATGTCGGCGGTTTCCACGTCCAGGTCGAGAGTTTCGCGCAGCAGCCGCGCCTGCTCGGGAAACAGCTCGACGCCCTTCACGGTCCAGCCATCCGCGCGCGCCAACCACAAGACCGTGCCGTCGCCGCAACCGAGATCGAGCAGCCGTCCGGGCGGCCGGGCGTGACGCCGGACGAAGCCGTAGGTCTGCCGGTGCCCGCGATTCTGCCGCGTGCGCGCCGCGGGATCGACGCGTGAGAGCACGTACTTGGCCTGATTGACGCCCGTGGCCGTGTCGTACACGACGAGGCGGCAGCGCGGGCAGCGGTAGAAGCGATACTGCCGGCGATCACCCTGCGTGTAGAACAGCGGCAGCGCTGTGGCCCCGCAGAGCTTGCAGTCCATCCGCGCCTCGCATCCCGCGTCCCCCATCCCGCGGCGACCGTCACCGCACCAAATGGAACTCGGTCTGGCGCCGCAGGATCCAGCGCATCTGTCCATCCGCGCCCAGCTCGGCATCCTCCTCTTGCGCCGAGCGGACGACTTGGCCGCCCCACTCGGGAACCGGGGTGGACGCCTGCAGCTCGATCGAGAACCAGGTGGCGGGCAGCAGGCGCACGTCGCCGCGTCCGGGCACGCCCTCCTGGTGGTCCCACAGGCCGATCAGCGGGCCGGCACCGTGGCCGCGATCGCCGATGGGATGGGTGTAGACGGTGCCGTTGATTCCCGCGGCGCGCATCGCCCCGAGCGTGGCGGCCAGCACCTCGTTGCCGGTCCGGCCGGGCCGCATCTCCGCCAGCAGCAGGTCCTGGAGCCGGTTGGAGTTTCGCAGCGCGCGCTTCAGGCCGTCCGGCGCGTCGCGCTCTCCCTCCCGCAACACGTATCCCATGTGCTGGGTGTCGGTATTGAGACCGAGGGCCGTGATGCCGAAATCGCAGTGCAGCACGTCGCCGCGCTGGATCACGACCCGCTCCGCCTCGCTGAGATCCACGCCGCGGCGCTGCACGTCAACGTCGGGCTGGAACCAGGTACTCAGTCCCAGATCGTTGACGCGCTGGCGCATCCACCAGACCACGTCATCGGTCGTGGTCTGCCCGGGCGTGATCACGGCATTCGAGAACGCGGTGTCGATGATGGCCCACACGATCTTCATCATCCGGCGGTACACGGGGAGCATGGCGGGGGCGCGGATCGCCTGGTAATCGAGCGCCAGGCCTTCCGCCCGCACCACCCGGTCGCGGAACTCGGGGGGGAGCGCCTGCTGCAGCTGCTCCCATTCCCCGGCCGACAGGCCGTCCGAGAAGGCGTGCGCATGGGAGATGTTCACGGCGATGCGCCTGGGATTCCGCTCGCGCACGAGGCGCGCCAGCAGGTCCCACTGACCCTGGCCCACCAGCTCCGGCCGGCGCCCGATCGAAGGGTCCACCGTGTCGCGCGCCACATAGGCCTGGTACAGGTCACCCTGGGTGCCGCCGCCCAGCGCCAGCCGTTCGACGGCCGCGCCGGGCCCACGGTCGTGAAAGACGTAGATCGTGCGCCGCCGCGCAAAGAACGTCGTCGGCGCGACGAGGCCCCAGAAGATGGGATCCTC
>JBOHSP010000329.1:0-2392 GCA_050733275.1 Gemmatimonadales bacterium | reverse complement strand
GTGGCGGCGCCGCCGGCGACCGGCTGCGGCGGGACGCAATCGTTCTCGTCGCGCGCCTGCACCGGCTTGGGGCCTCGGCTGACCGAGAGCGTGAACCGGCCGGTCTGGCGCTCCGGAGACGACGTGGTGTTCACCAGGATCTGGTACGGCCCCCGGCTTCGGAACGTCTGCGATACGCGCGCCGCGCACCCCGGACCGCCGTCGTCGTTGATGATGGACGCGGCGAGATCGTCCCCGCGAATGATCAGCACGGGATCGAACTCGTCCGACTCGAGGTCGATCGTGATCGTGTCCTGCGTCGGCGTGAACTGGTAGATCGCGAAGTACGTGTTGTCGGGATACAGCGAGTCGCGCTCGCTGAGCGCCGCGGTCACGGTTTCCCCCACGCTGATCCTGCGGATCGGAGCCGACGCCGGGGGTGGCGCGGCCGCAGGGGCCTGCGCCGCGAGGCACGCGGGCGCCCCGGTCAGGGCGACGAAGAGGACGGCTCGAGCGACGGGCACGGAATCTCCTTGGCCGGGCGGTGGTCCAGACTTGAATTTGCATCCGTTTCGCGCCGACCGTCAGAGGACGGTCGCTCGCAAAATTTCGTCGGCCGCCTGCGTCAGGTCAGCGACGACGGTCACACCGCGGGCCCGGGCCTGCCCTTGATGCAGATTCGCCTCGCCGGTCGCGACCAAAATGCCGCGGCCGCCCAGCTGGCGCGCCGGATGCACGTCCGCCAGCCGGTCGCCCACCCACCAGGAGCCCGTGAAGTCCACGTCCAGCGCCAGCTGCGCCTCGCGGAACAACTGCAGTCCCGGTTTGCGGCACTCGCAGGGGCCGGTGAGCCGCGGATGGTGCGGGCAGTAGTAGGCGCCGTCGAGATGGACCCCCTGCGCCGTGAGCAGTTCGCCCAGCCGGCGCTGCACGGCGGCGTACTCGGCGACCGTGTACCGGCCGCGCGCGATTCCCGACTGGTTGGTCACGATGACCAGCAGGTAACCCGCCTCCTGGAGCCGCCGCAGCGCCTCGCCCGCGCCCGGCAGCAGGCGGACTTTGCCCGGCTCGTGCAAATAGCCCGTGTCCTCGATGATCGTGCCGTCGCGGTCGAGGAAGACGGCGCGGTGGCCGATCATCAGTTGTCGGTCATCGGTTATCAGTTGTCAGAGCGGCCACCACCGTATCGAGCTGGTCCGGCAGAATGGTGCGCGGGTCGAGGACGACGCGGTGCTCGCTGATGCGTGCGATGATCGGTGGATCGTTGGCCCGGAGACGGGCGAGGAGGGTGTCGGGTGTGTGGTGCCGGGTGTCCGGAGTGATGGCAACGAGCCACGTTGGCAGCTTGGCGCCGGGGAACGAACCGCCTCCCACCTCGGACTCACCCGGCACCCGCTGTGCCTCTTTGCGCTTCGCTGCGCCTTTGATCCGTTCCATGATCGCATCGGCGCGTTGGGCAATCTCGTCCGCAGATTCGGTGAGCATCCGCAGCACCGGAATCTCCCGTCGCGCGATGTCCGGATCGCGGTACAGCGCGAGCGTGGCTTCGAGCGCCGCGAGGGTGAGCTTGTCGGCGCGCACCGCGCGGGCCAGGGGATCGGCGCGGCAGGCGGCGATCGCCGCCGCGCGGCCCACCAGGATGCCCGCCTGCGGCCCGCCGAGCAGCTTGTCGCCGCTCGCCGTCACGACGTCCACTCCGCTCGCCACCGCGGCCCGCAGCGTGGGCTCGCCCGCGAGGCCCCAGGGCGTGAGGTCCAGCATCAGTCCGCTGCCGAGGTCGTAGAGCGATGCCAGCCCGCGCGCCCGCGCCAGGGCGGCCAGCTCGTGCACGGCGACGTCGGCGGTGAAACCCCGGACCTCGAAATTGGAGCGGTGCACCTTGAGCAGCAGCCGCGTGTCGGCGGTCAGGGCGTGCTCGTAGTCCGCGAGATGCGTGCGGTTGGTGGTGCCCACCTCGACCAGGCGGGCGCCCGAGCGCGCCATGATGTCCGGAATGCGAAACGAACCGCCGATTTCTACCAGCTCGCCGCGCGAGACGACCGCCTCCCCCCGCTGGGCGCCGCCCAGGGCGCTGAGCGTCAGCAGCACGGCGGCGGCGGCGTTGTTCACGATCATCGCGTCTCCAGCGCCGGTCAGTTCGACGAGGAGGTCACGGCAATGGGTGTGGCGCGAGCCGCGCGACCCGGTCTCGAGATCGTACTCGAGCGCCGCGTAACCGGGCGCCACCCGCGCGATGGCCGCGAGCGCCGCCGCGGCGAGTGGCGCGCGGCCCAGGTTGGTGTGCAGGACGACGCCGGTGGCGTTGATCACCGCTGCGAGGGACGGCTGGGCGAGGCGCGCGACGGCCCGGCGCACGGCCGCGTCCCACCCGTCCACCGGCGGTTTGCCGCCCCGGGCGCGCGCGGCGTCCACC
>JBOHSP010000328.1:0-4751 GCA_050733275.1 Gemmatimonadales bacterium | reverse complement strand
GCCTCACCCTCGGGCTGCGCGGGCCAGCCGGGTCGGCGCGCGCGCGGCGGGACGGGGACGCCGGCCCCCCGCGCCTCGCCATTGCCGCCCCGGCGGTCGTCACCGGGAACGCGGCCGACATCGTGCGCACCGCGTTGGACGCGCTGGGGACGCCGTACGTGTGGGGCGGCACGGCGGAGAACGGGTTCGACTGCTCGGGGCTCGTGCAGTACGCCTACGCGCGCCACGGGATCCGCCTGCCGCGCACGAGCCGCGACCAGGCCCGGGCGGGATCGCTGGTGACGCCGGTCCTCGGCGCCCTGCAGCCGGGGGACATCCTGCTGTTCGCGGCCCAGCCGGGCGGGGGCGTGACGCACGTCGGGCTGTACGTGGGCGAGCGGACGTTCATCCACAGCTCCAATGCGGGCGTCACGCTCTCCCTCCTGGATGCGGCCCATCCTGACGGGGCGTGGTGGGTGGCGCGGTGGGTCGGCGCGCGCCGCATCGTCGACTGAGCCGGCGCCCCCAGGCCCTTGACACCTCTCGAGCACGGGGACAGATTCCGGCGTTCTCTTAGCACTCACATCCCACGAGTGCTAATAGACAACAAAATCAAAGAGTTACGGAGGCTGACGCATCATGGCAACGGCAACCAAGGCGAAGCTCAAGGTTTTCCCCCTGGCGGATCGGGTCGCGATCCGGCCGCTCGAGGAGACCGAGACGATGAAGGGGGGGCTCTACATCCCGGACACGGCGAAGGAGAAGCCCATTCAGGGCGAGATCATCGCGGTGGGGCCGGGGCGGCGCGAGAAGGGCGAGGTCGTGCCGATGGAGCTGAAGGTGGGCGACCGCGTCGTGTACGGGAAGTACAGCGGGACGCAGGTCGAGCTGGACGGTGAAGAGATCATCCTGATCAAGGAAGCGGACGTCATTGCGAAGCTCGCGTGAGTTTCTAGGGAGGTAGCACAGACATGGCAGCCAAGTTTCTGGAATTCAGCTCCGAAGCGCGCGCCCGTCTCAAGCGGGGCGTGGACCAGCTTGCGGACGCGGTGAAGGTGACGCTCGGTCCCAAGGGCCGGAATGTCGTCATCGACAAGAAGTTCGGCAGCCCCACCGTCACCAAGGACGGTGTGACGGTCGCCAAGGAAGTGGAGCTCGACGACGAGATCGAAAACATGGGCGCCCAGATGGTGAAGGAAGTGGCGACCAAGACGTCCGATCTCGCGGGCGACGGCACGACCACGGCCACGGTGCTGGCGCAGGCCATCTTCCGTGAAGGGCTGAAGTCGGTTACCGCCGGCGCGAATCCGATGGCGCTCAAGCGCGGCATCGATCGCGCGGTGGAGGTCGTGGTCGGCGAGCTGAAGAAGATCTCCGTCCCCACGTCGGGCCGCAAAGAGATCAAGCAGATCGCCACCATCTCGGCGAACGGCGATGAGAGCATCGGCGAGAAGATCGCCGACGCGATGGACAAGGTCGGCAAGGACGGCGTCATCACGGTGGAGGAGGCGAAGAGCCTCGAGACGACGCTGGAGACCGTGGACGGCATGCAGTTCGACCGCGGCTACCTGTCGCCCTACTTCATCACCGACCCCGAGAAGATGGAGGCGGTCCTCGAGGACGCCGCCATCCTCATCTACGACAAGAAGATCTCCGCGATGAAAGACCTCCTGCCCGTGCTCGAGAAGGTGGCGCAGGCGGGACGCCCATTGCTGCTCATCGCCGAAGACCTCGAGGGTGAGGCGCTGGCGACGCTGGTCGTCAACAAGCTCCGCGGCACGCTGAAGGTCTGCGCCGTGAAGGCGCCCGGCTTCGGCGACCGCCGCAAGGAGATGCTGCGCGACATCGCGATCCTCACCGCCGGCCAGGTGATCTCCGAGGAGCTGGGCCTGAAGCTCGAGAACGCCACGCTCAACGACCTCGGCCGGGCCAAGCGCATCGTCGTCGACAAGGACAACACGACGATCGTGGACGGGAAGGGGAAGGACTCGGAGATCGAGGGCCGCAAAGCGGAGCTCAAGGCCCAGATCGAGAAGGCGACCTCCGACTACGACAAGGAGAAGCTGCAGGAGCGGCTGGCGAAGCTTGCCGGCGGCGTCGCCGTGCTGAACGTCGGCGCGGCCACCGAGACCGAGATGAAGGAGAAGAAGGCCCGCGTCGAGGACGCGCTGCACGCGACCCGCGCGGCGGTCGAGGAAGGCATCGTGCCCGGCGGCGGCGTCGCGCTGCTGTGGTGCCAGAGGGCGCTGGAGAAGGCCAAGGGCGTGGACGACGACGAGCGGATCGGCGTCGACATCATCCGCCGCGCGCTGGAGGAGCCGGTCCGGCTCATCGCCCAGAACGCGGGTGCCGAGGGCGCCATTGTGGTCGGCAAGGTGAAGGAGTCGAAGGAGAAGAACTTCGGCTACAACGCCCAGACCGACACGTTCGAGAACCTGGTCACGGCCGGCGTCATCGACCCGACCAAAGTCACCCGCACCGCGCTGCAGAACGCCGCGTCGATCGCGGGCCTGCTCCTGACGACCGAAGCCGTGGTCGTCGAAAAGAAGGAGAAGGAGAAGGCGCCGCCGATGCCCGGTGGCGGAATGGGCGGCATGTATTAAACGAGACGCCTAGGCGCCTAGCCGCCTAGTATGGCATTTTGCAAAACTCCCCCGCGTGTGATGTACGCACGCGGGGGAGCGCTGCGTTGGGCGCTATCTTGGGGCCCTATGAGCGCGCCAGCGCCGGCCGAACGCGCCGCCCTGTCCCGGGAGCTCGCCGAGTTCCTCATCGAGCTGTCGATCGCGCTCCACAAGGACTCGATGTACCCCGAAGGGCATCCCTCGCTGGAGCCGGCAGCCGTCGCCGTGACGCGGCGCGCGTCGCAGCTGCACGAGGCCCGTGCCACCATCGGGCTGGGCGTCGCCCGCCAGCAGTTGGTCATCGAGGGTGTCGCCACCGATCCCAAGAACCCGGTCCTCGCCGACCTGGCCGGCCGGTTGCACCGCCATCATTTGGGCGCCATCACGTTTCACCGCGGTGTCCGGGCGGGCGAAGTGGCCGACGTCCTGCGCACGCTCGCGGTCGAAGCCGAGCGTACGCGCGAGCCGCTCGGGTTGGGTCCACGCGAGCGCCTGCGGGCCTGGGAGCACGTGTCGCTGCATCCGCTCACCTATGAACGGCTCGAGTTGCTGGACGCTCCCCCGGAGGCCGAGGATGAGGCCGCCGCCCAGCGCGGGGTGCGCGCCGCCCAGCTCTGGGTGGGGCTCGCGCGCGCGGCGCTGGCCGTCGAGGCGGCCGCCGCGGAAGATCCGCCGCCTCCCACGGAGCCGGTGGTCCTCGCGCAGGCGATTGACGCGCACCCCCGCAGCGCGGCGTACGACCAGGTTATCGTGGGCTATCTCCTGCAGATCGCGGACGAGTTAAAGAAAGCGGGGGGAGTCGAGGCCCTGGCCTTGCGGCGGCACACCTCCAAACTCGTGGGCGCGCTCCAGCCGGCGACGCTGCGCCGCCTCATCGAGATGGGTGGAGACAGCGCGCAGCGGACGCAGTTCGCCATTGACGCGACGTACGGCCTGGCGGCGGATGCCATCCTCGACATCGTGCGGGCGATGGCGGACGCGGCGCACCGGACCATCTCTGATCCGCTCGTGCGCATGCTGGCGAAGCTGGCGCGGCACGCGCAGCAGGGCGGGACGCCGGCCGGTCTGGCCGCCGATGAGGCGTTGCGCGAACAGGTCCGCGATCTGCTGACCGGGTGGACGCTCGAGGACCCCACCCCGGAGTCCTACGGGCGTAACTTGCACCGCCTCTCGGCGGCGGCGCTCGCACCGGCGGCGGCCGCGCCACCCTCCACGGCCGCGGGTTGGCCGGCCGAGCCGATTCGCGTGCTCCAGACGGGACTGGAAGTGGGCGTTTTGGGACTGGCGGCGTGGCGCGCCATCGAGCATCTGATCGCGGAGCATCGCGTTGGTGCGGTCGTCGACGTCCTCTCCGCGCCGCCGGCCGGGGCGCAAGTGGAGCCGGTGTGGTCCCGCCTGCTGCAGCCCGAGGTGGTGGACCATCTGGCGGCGTCCGAGCCGCCCGATTTCCCGACGCTCGACCGGATGCTGGGGCGCATGCCGCCGCCGGCCTTCGACCCGCTGCTCGACGCACTCGCGCGGTCGGAGTCGCGCGCGACGCGCCGGGGGCTGCTCGACCGGCTCGCCCGCGCGCCGTGCGACGTTGCCGGGCAGGTCGCCGCGCGGCTCGGGCGTGACGCCCCCTGGTATGTGGTGCGGAACCTGCTCTGTGTGCTCGACAGCCTGCCCGGGCCGCCGCCCCAGGACTTTTCTGCCGCGCCGTTCGTGGGACACGCCGACGCGCGCGTGCGGCGCGAAGCGCTGAAGCTCGCGCTGAAGCTCCCGGCCGAGCGCGAGCGCGCGCTGCTCGAGGCGCTGCGCGACCCCGATCCGCTGATCGCGCGCCGCGCGTTGACGACGGCGCTCGAGGGCTGCCCACCGGCTGCGCTGTCCCTCGTGGCCGCCGTCGCGCGCGATCCGCGCGCGGCCGCCGAGCTGCGGGGTGCTGGCCATCAAGGTGCTGGGGCGCTCGGGCAGCGCGGCCGCCCTCTCCGCCCTGTTGGCGTTGACCGACGGTGGGAAGAGCTGGTTGGGGCGGCCCAGGCTTCCCGCGCGCTCGCTCGAGCTGCTCGCGGCGCTGATGGCGCTCGCGTCCGGCTGGCGCGGCGACGCCCGGGCGCGCGCCGCGCTCGCGCTGGCCGCACGGTCGAACGATCCCGAGGTGCGGGT
>JBOHSP010000327.1:0-7619 GCA_050733275.1 Gemmatimonadales bacterium | reverse complement strand
GCCGTGATCGCCGTCGCGGCTGCCGGCATCCTGTTGCGCAACCCGGCGCACGCGCTCGATACGCGGCGCGTGGCGGTCGCCGCCCTCGAGAATCGCACGGCCGATGCGTCGCTCGACAATCTCGGTCTCATGGCCGCCGACTGGGTGACGCAGGGACTCGCGCAGACCGGGCTCGTCGAAGTCGTGCCGTCGGTGTCCCTGATGACGACCGCGTCGCAGAGCGGACGGGCCGGCCTGCGCGACGCCGCGGCGATCCAGGCGCTGGGCCGGGCGACCGGCGCGGGCACCGTGGTCACGGGCGGCTACTATCGCCAGGGGGACAGCGTCCGGTTTCACGTGCAGATCACCGCGGCCGACGACGGCACGGTGCTGCGCGCGCTCGAGCCTGTCGTGGGATCGCTGGCCGAGCCGCTGCACGCCGTGGAGATCCTGCGCCAGCGCGTCACGGCCGCGCTCGCGACGCTGTTCGACGCCCGGCTCAACCGCTGGGCCATGACGGCCAGCCAGCCGCCCACGCTCGAGGCCTATCAGCATTTCATCGCCGGATTGGACCGCTTCGTGCAGCTCGACCCGCCGGGAGCGATCGAGCACTTCGAGCGGGCCGCGGCGGCCGACACCGCGTTCTGGCTGCCGCTGATCTTCGCGGCGAATGCCCACATGAACATCGGCGCCTTCGCGGCGGCGGAGTCGCTGGCCCACGTCGTCGCGGCGCATTCCGCGCAGCTCGCGCCGCTGGACCGCGCGTACCTGGCCTGGGTGCTGGCCATCTGCCGCGGCGACCGCGAGGCGGCCTACCAGGCGTCGCGCGCCATGGCCGATCTCGCCCCGGCATCGGAAACGGTGTACCTCCTCGCCGGCGACGCGCTGAGCCTGAATCGCCCGCGCGCCGCGGTCGAGGCGCTGCGCGGGCTGGGCCCCGACCGCGGGTTCACGCGGGGATGGTGGGTCTACTGGGACGACCTGACGACCGCGTTACACATGCTGGGCGAGCATCGCGACGAGCTCAAGGAAGCCGCCGAGGGACGGCGCCGCTTCCCCGAGAGCCTGCACATGCTGACGGCGCAGGCGCGCGCACTCGCCGCGCTGGGCCGAACGGCGGAGGTGCGGCGCCTGCTCGCCGCCGGCGGGAGTTTCGAGACGGAGCTGGGGTGGTCGCCCGCGGACGCGATGCTGCTTGCGGCCGCCGAGCTGCGGGCGCACGGCCAGCCGCCGGCTGCGGACTCGGTGCTCGCCACCACGCGCCGCTGGCTCACGGAGCGCGCCGCCGCGGATTCCCTGTCGCCGGTCTATCGCTACCGCGTCGCGGTCAACGCGTTCGCCATGGGCCGGCTCGACGAGGCGCGCCGCGAGTTCGAGCGGCTGTCCGGGCGGGGAACCCTCGGTCCCGGGACGCATCGCGCCCATCGCACCCACCCGATCTTCGAGCTCCCAGCCGAACAATTGGAGTACCTCGGCCATCTCGGCGCGATCGCCGCGCGTGAGCAGAACCGCGCGGACGCGCTCCAGGTCGCGGCGACGCTGGCCGAGCTGCGCCATCCGTTTCTCTTCGGCCGCCACACGCTGTGGCGCGCGCGCATTCACGCGTGGCTGGGCGAGCGCGATGTGGCGGTGGCCCTGGTGCGCGAGGGCATGCGCCAGGGGTACCCGAACATGCCCACGCTGCATGCGGATCCCGCCTTCGCCGCGCTCCGCGACTATCCGCCGTTTCAAGCGCTGCTCACGCCCAAGGGCTAGCAGCCGGTGAGTCCCAGCCGCTACATCGCGTTATCCCGTCCTCTCCCAGTCACCTCCCCCGGCGAGCGGCCGCCCGGCACGTGGCGGTACTCGTCGCACCTCGCGCTCGTTCTGGGAGGCGGCGGCGCGCGCGGGGCATATCAGGTCGGTGTGCTGGCGGCGCTCGCCGAGCGCCTCCCCGGGCTCGAGTTCCCGATTCTCACCGGCACCTCGGTCGGCGCAATCAATACGATCTACCTCGCGGCCCACCCGGGCCCGCTCGCGACCGCGCTCGCCGGCCTGCGCGCCGAATGGGCGGAGCTCACGGCCGAGCGCATCTACCGGGTGCGTCCCACCCGGCTCGCAACCTCCCTGATCAAGTGGGCCTGGCAGGGGGTGTCTGGCAGGCGTCGCGGGCCGGGCGCGATTCGCGGGCTCGCCGACACGGCGCCGTTGCGCGAGTTCCTCGAAACCCGCGCGGACTTGAGCGGCATCGGCGCGAACATCGCGAACGGACGCCTGCGGTCGGTCGCCTTGAGCGCGACGTCCTACACCACCGGCCGCTCGGTCACGTTCGTCCAGGGCACGCGCGAGACGCCGATGTGGGAACGCGTGCAGCGTGTCGCGGTGCGGACGCTGCTCACCGCGGATCACGTGATGGCGTCCGCGGCCCTCCCCATCGTGTTCCCGGCGGTGCGCATCGGAGAGCAGTTCTACTGCGATGGCAGCGTGCGCCAGATGGCGCCGCTCGCGCCCGCCCTGCATCTCGGCGCGCGCGCCGTCGTGGCGATCGGGGTCCGCACGGCGCGCACCGCCCGCCAGGTCGCCCGCGAAACCGATTACCCCACGGCGGCCGAGGCGATGGGGTTGCTGTTCGAAGCCGTCTTCCTCGACGCGCTCGAGGCCGACGCCGAGCGCCTCGAGCGCATCAACCGCCTGATCACCGTCCTGCCGCCGGGCGTCGCAGCCCCCGAAGGGCTGCGGCCGGTGGAGCTGCTGCTGCTGCAGCCGACGCGCGACCTCACCACGCTGTCCGCCGGGCAATCCCACCTGCTGCCGCCCGGGGTGCGGCGCGCCATCCGCGCGATGGGCGGGTACCGCGACGCCGCGGCCGAGCTCCTCGCGTTCCTGCTGTTTCACCCGGCGCATACGTCGCGCCTCATCGAGGCGGGATACGACGACGTCGGCGCGCAGTGGCCGGCCATCGAGGCGTTCTTCGAAAAGCTCGAGCGGGCTCGGGCCTAGAGCAGCGGCGAGCGGGCTTCGGGTTATATTTGGGATCATGCCCCTGTCCGTCTTCCATCCCGCCATTGAACGCTGGTTCAGCCGTCGCTTCGCTGAGCCGACCGATCCCCAGCGCCGGGGCTGGCCGATCATCGGGAGTGGCCGGGACGTGCTCATCGCCGCGCCCACGGGCTCCGGGAAGACGTTCGCCGCCTTTCTCTCGGCGATCGACGGGCTGGTGCGGCAGGGTCTCGCGGGGGAGCTGCGCGACGAAACCCAGGTGCTGTATGTGTCGCCGCTCAAGGCGCTCTCGAACGACATCCAGAAGAACCTCGCCGAGCCGCTCGCCGAGATCCGCGCGACGCTGGCCGAGCAGGGGCTGCCCGGCGTCGAGGTCCGGACGCTGCTGCGCACCGGCGACACGCCGGCGAGCGACCGGCAGGCCATGGTCAAGCAGCCGCCCCACATCCTCGTCACGACGCCCGAGTCGTTCTACCTGATCCTGACGTCGCAGCGGGCCCGCGACATGCTGCGGACGGTGCGCGCCGTGATCGTGGACGAGATCCACGCGGTGGCGCGCGACAAGCGCGGCAGCCATCTCGCGCTGTCGCTGGCGCGGCTCGACGCACTGACGGGGAAGCGGGCGCAGCGCATCGGTCTCTCGGCGACGCAGCGGCCGATCGAAGAGATCGCGCGGTTCCTGGTGGGGACGCACGCGCCGCTGCCCGAGATCATCGATGCCGGCCACGTGCGCGCGCTCGATCTCGCGATCGAGGTCCCGGCTTCGCCGCTCGAGGCGGTGATGGCGGCGGAAGTGTGGGAGGAGATCACCGCGCGCATCGCCGAGCTGATCGGGGCGCACCGCACGACGCTCGTGTTCGTGAACACGCGGCGCCTGTGCGAGCGCATGGCGATGCAGCTCTCCGAGCGCATCGGGCCCGACGTGGTGACCAGCCATCACGGCAGCCTGTCGCGGGAGAAGCGGCTCGAGGCGGAGGAGCGGCTCAAGCGCGGCGAGCTGCGCGCGCTCGTCGCGACGGCGTCGCTCGAGCTCGGCATCGACATCGGGGCGGTGGACCTCGTGATCCAGGTCGGCTCGACGCGCTCGATCGCGACGCTGCTGCAGCGCGTGGGCCGGGCGGGCCACCGCCTCGCCGCGGTCCCCAAGGGCCGCCTGTTTCCGCTGTCGCGCGACGAGCTGATCGAGTGCGCGGCGCTGCTGCGGGCCACGCGCGAGGGCCGGCTGGACCGGCTCATCATTCCCGAGAAGCCGCTCGACATTCTGGCGCAGCAGCTCGTCGCGATCGCCGCGGGCGACGAATGGAGCGAGGACGCGCTCTACGAGCTGGTGCGCGCGTCGTATCCGTATCGCGACCTCACGCGCGCGGAGTTCGACCAGGTGGTACAGATGCTCGCCGACGGCTTCACCACCAGGCGGGGCCGCCGCGGCGCGCACCTCCACTACGACGGCGTCAACCGGCGGGTGAGCGGGCGGCGCGGCTCGCGCCTCGCCGCGATCACGTCGGGCGGCGCGATCCCCGACCTCGGCGACTACCGCGTGATCCTCGAGCCCACCGAGACGTTCGTCGGCACGCTCAACGAGGACTTCGCGATCGAAAGCACGCCCGGCGACATCTTCCAGCTCGGCAACACGTCGTATCAGATCCTCAAGGTCGAGTCGGGCCAGGTGCGCGTCGCGGACGCCAAAGGCCAGCCGCCGACGCTGCCCTTCTGGCTCGGCGAAGCGCCGGGCCGCACCGACGAGCTGTCGCAGGAGGTGTCGCGGCTGCGAGCGGACGTGGGGGAACGGCTCGGTGATCAGTCGTCGGTTGTCGGTTGGCTCGAGGAAACCGTCGGGATTTCGGACGCAGCAGCGCGGCAGATCGTGGAGTACCTCGCGGCCACGCGGGCGATTCTGGGCGTGATCCCGACGCAGCAATGCCTCGTGCTCGAGCGGTTCTTCGACGAGGGCGGCGGCATGCAGCTCGTGCTGCACGCGCCGTTCGGCAGCCGGGTGAACCGGGCGTGGGGCCTCGCGCTGCGCAAACGGTTCTGCCGCAGCTTCAACTTCGAGCTGCAGGCCGCGGCCACCGAAGACGCGATCGTGCTCTCCCTCGGCCCGCAGCACAGTTTTCCGCTGGCCGACGTCTTTCAATACTTGAAACCGGCAACCGCGGAACATCTGCTGGTGCAGGCGATGCTGGACGCGCCGGTGTTCGGCACCCGCTGGCGCTGGAACGCGACGCGCGCGCTCGCCGTGCTGCGCTTCCGCGGCGGCCGCAAGGTGCCCACGCCGCTGCAGCGCATGGACGCCGAGGACCTCGTCGCGGCCGTATTCCCCGACCAGCTCGCCTGCCCGGAGAACCTCGCCGGCGACCGTGAGATCCCCGATCACCCCCTCGTCAATCAGACGATCGCCGACTGCCTGCACGAAGCGATGGACTTCCCGGGTCTGAAACGGGTGCTCGACGAGATGGAGGCGGGTCGCTTCCAGCTCGTGGCGCGCGATACCAGCGAGCCGTCGCCGCTCTGCCACGAGGTGTTGAACGCGCGACCCTACGCCTTCCTCGACGACGCGCCGCTCGAGGAGCGCCGCACGCGCGCGGTGATCACCCGGCGCGGCCTCGACGTCAAGACCGCCGAGGAGCTCGGCACGCTCGACGCCGACGCGATCGCGCGGGTGCGCGACGAGGCCTGGCCCGATCCGGCGAACGCCGACGAACTCCATGACGCGTTACTGGTCATGGGCGCCATCGGGATTGCGGATTGCGGATTGCGGAATGCGGATTGGCAGGGCCAGCTCGAAAGCCTGGCCAGTAGTGGACGCGCGACGCTGATGGATGCACGGCTTTGGGTGGCTACCGAACGCGTCCCGATGCTGCAGGTGGCATTTCCCGGTGCATCGTTCTCGCCCGCCGTGACGCCGCCGGAGCGCGAGCGCGCCAAGTCGTGGAGCCGCGAGGACGCGATCCGCGAGCTGGTGCGCGGCCGGCTCGAGGTCGTGGGGCCGACCACGGCCGCCGATCTCGCAGATGCCATCGGATTACCGCAGAGCGACATCGATTTTGCCCTCGGGGCGCTCGAGCATGAGGGGTTTGCGCTGCGGGGCCGTTTCTCGGCGGGCCTGCCCGCCGACATGACCGAATGGTGCGAGCGGCGACTGCTCGCGCGCATCCACCGCTATACGCTCGACCGGCTGCGCCGCGAGATCGAGCCCGTCAGCGCCGCCGATTTCCTGCGCTTCCTGTTCCGCTGGCAGCGGCTCACCCCGGGGACGCAGGCGGAAGGACCGGAGGGTTTGGCCGCGGTGCTCGATGTGCTCGACGGCTACGAGGTGGCGGCGGGCGCGTGGGAGTCGGACGTGCTCCCCGCGCGGCTCGCCGAGTACGACCCGCTGTGGCTCGACGGGCTGTGCCTGTCGGGCGAGATCGCGTGGGGGCGCTTGACGCGATTGCGGATTGCGGATTTCGGATTGCGGAATCGCAAGGCGGGTCCCGTGCGGTCCACGCCGATCGCGTTGTTCCGGCGGGAGCGCGGGCAGGTGTGGCGCTCGGCCGCGCCGGAACCCGACCCCGCCGCGCTGCCCCTCTCGTCCACCGCGCGCGCCCTGGTCGCGACGCTCGAGGAGCGCGGCGCGTCGTTCTTCGGCGACCTCGTGAACGCGACCGGCCTGCTGGGCACGGAAGTCGAGCGGGGGCTGGCCGAGCTCGTCGCCTGGGGGCTCGTGTCGTCCGACAGCTTCGCCGGCCTGCGGGCATTGCTGGTGCCGTCCGATCGGCGGCGGCTGCTGCGCGGCGGCACGATCCCCCGGCGCCGCGGCCGCATCGCCCCGTTCGGTGTGGAGACGGCGGGTCGCTGGGCGCGGGTGCGCGCGGCGCGCGCGCTGCCCGAAGAGCAGGTCGCCGAAGCCATCGCCTGGCAGCTGCTGCGGCGCTACGGGGTGGTGTTCCGCCGGCTGGTGCAGCGCGAGGACTTGCCTGCGCCGTGGCGCGACATCTTGCGCGTCTTCCGCCGCCTGGAAGCGCGGGGTGAGATCCGCGGCGGCCGCTTCGTCGGCGGGTTCTCGGGGGAGCAGTACGCGCTGCCGGAAGCCGTGGGCCTGCTCCGGACCACGCGCCGGGAGCAGGGAGCGGGCGAGCTGGTCGCCGTGAGCGGCGCCGATCCGCTCAATCTGGTCGGGATCCTGACGCCGGACGAAGCCGTGCCGGCGCTGGCCACGAACCGCATCCTCTATCGAGACGGCGTTCCGGTCGTGATCAAGCAGGGAGCAGGAAGCGGGGAGCAGTTCCTGGTCGAGGTCTCGGCCGAGGAGCGCAATCTGTTGCGTGCCGCGCTGGTGCGGCGGCGCTCCGTTCCGCTCGTGCGGGCCTATTTGGGGAAGAGCCGCGCCGGCGCGAGTTGAGCCCCACCGCTCGTCAGGTGGGCTGTTTCAGCTTCTCCAGATACTTACTCCGCAGCTTCGCCACCTTGGGCGCAATCACCGCGCGGCAATACGGCTGATCGGGATTCTGCCGGTAGTACTCCCGGTGATACTCCTCCGCCGGATAAAACGCGTTCAGCGGCACGATCTCGGTGACGATCGGATCGTCGAAAACGTGTTCCGCCTCGAGCTCTCGCACGACCTCGGCGGCGACGCGGCGCTGCTCGTCGTCGTGAGAGAAGATGGCCGAACGGTACTGGGT
>JBOHSP010000326.1:0-2457 GCA_050733275.1 Gemmatimonadales bacterium | reverse complement strand
GTGCGGATCCTGGAAGCGGCGCAGCGCTCCATCGCGCAGCACGGCGTCGCCGTGACGCTGGCCCAGCCGAGCGAGCCGGCGGTGCCCGCCGCCGGAGCGGTCCGTGAGCGATCTCTCGCCCCGTGATCGCGACGCGCTGACGCGCCGCATCGCCCCCGACGTGCGACTCGGGCGCGACGTGCGGATCCACGCGTTCGTGAACCTCTACGGCTGCGCGATCGGCGACCAGACGACGATCGGGACGTTCGTCGAGATCCAGAAGGGTGCCCGCGTCGGCGCGCGCTGCAAGATCCAGAGTCACACGTTCATCTGCGAAGGCGTCGAGATCGAAGACGAGGTGTTCGTGGGCCATCACGTCTGCTTCCTCAACGACCGCTGGCCGCGCGCCGTGAACGGCGACGGGTCGCTGAAGGGCGAGGCGGACTGGATCCTCGAGCCCACGCTGGTGCGGCGCCGCGCGGCCATCGGGTCGGGCGCCGTGATCCTGCCGAACGTCACGATCGGCGAGGGCGCCGTCGTGGGCGCCGGCGCGGTCGTGACGCGCGACGTACCGCCGCACACCGTCGTCGCCGGCAACCCCGCCACCGTGCGCCGCGAGGTGACCGCGTATGACGTCGCTCGCTGAGACGTCGATCGCGACGGCCGCGCCCGCGGCCGCCCGCGTCCCCTTCGTGGACCTCGCCGCCCAGCACCGCGGGCTGGCCGGCGAGCTGGTGGTGGCGTTCGCGCACGCGCTCGAGAGCGGCCGCTTCGTCGGCGGGCCGGAAGTGGAGGAGTTCGAGCGCGAATTCGCCGCCTACTGCGAGGCACCCGAGTGCGTGGGCGTGAGCAGCGGCACCGACGCGCTGCGCTTCGCCTATGTCGCTCTCGGCGTCCGCCGCGGCGACGAAGTCATCGCCCCCGCGCACACGTTCATTGCCACCGCCGAGGCGGTCTCCCAGGCCGGCGGCACGGTGCGCTTCACCGACATCGATGCGCGCACGCTCACGCTCGATCCCCGCGCGGTGCGCGCCGCGATCGGGCCGCGCACCGTGGGCATCGTCGCCGTGCACCTCTACGGCCAGCCGGCCGACATGGACCCGCTGCGCGAGCTGGCGCAGCGCCACGGGCTCTGGCTGGTGGAAGACTGCGCGCAGGCCCACGGCGCGCGCTACAAGGGCCGCCGCGTGGGCGCGCTGGCCGATGCCGGCTGCTTCAGCTTCTATCCCAGCAAGAACCTCGGCGCGCTGGGCGAAGGCGGGGCGGTGACGCTGGTCGATGGCGACCTGAGCGCCGCGGTCCGCCGCCTGCGCGAGCACGGCCAGTCGGCCAGGTACGTGCACGAGTGCGAGGGCTACAACGGCCGGCTGCACGCGCTGCAGGCGGCGTTCCTGCGCGTCAAGCTGCGGCGGCTCGAGGAGTGGAACGACCGGCGCCGGCAGATCGCGGCGTGGTACGACGCCGCGCTGCGCGGCGTCGGCGACCTGCGGCTCCCCGAAGCCGCGCCGTTCGACGCCGAGCCCGTCTATCACCTCTATGTGGTGCGGACCGAGCGCCGCGCCGCGCTGCACGAGCACCTCGCGGCCGCGGACATCGAGGCGGGGCTGCACTATCCGTGTCCGCTCCACCTGCAACCCGCGTACGGGTCGCTGGGCTACCGCGCCGGCAGCCTGCCCGAGACGGAGCGCGCGGCCGCGCAATGCCTGAGCCTGCCGATGTTCCCGTCCCTCGCGGACTGGCAGGTGGCGCGCGTGGGCGAGGCGGTCCGCGGGTTCTTCCACGGGTGATCGCGCTCTTCTACGGGACGCGCCCCCAGGTCATCAAGGCGAGCGTGTTGCGCGACGCGCTCGCCGCCGCTGGCGAGACCGTCGCCGCGATCGACACGGGCCAGCACTACGACTACGCGCTGCACCAGGTGCACTACGAGCAGCTCGGCGTGCGGCCGCCCGACGCGGCGCTCGACGTCGGTTCGGGGACGCACGCCGGGCAGACGGCGGCCATTCTCGCGGCGGCGGAGCGCTGGATCGCCGCGCGGCGCCCGCTGCCGCGGCTCGCCGTCGTCATCGGCGATACCAACTCGACGCTGGCCTGCGCCCTCGCGGCCGCGAAGCTCCGCGTGCCCGTCGCCCACGTCGAGGCCGGCCTGCGCGCCGCGGACCGCCACATGGCGGAGGAGATCAACCGCCGCGCGGTGGACAGCATCGCCGAGCTGCTGTTCGCGCCGTGCGAGCGCGTGGGGGCGATGCTGCGGCGCCAGTATCCCGACGCGCGCATCGCGGTGCCGGGCGACGTGGCGCGCGACGTGCTGTGCCGGGCGCTGCGCCGGCTGCCCGCGCCGCCGGCGCGCGTGGCGGGGCCGTACGTCTACGCCACGCTGCACCGCGCCGAGCTGGTGGATGACGCCGGCCGGCTCGCGGCCGTCGTCGCGGCGCTCGTGGCGGGGCCGCTCCCCGGCGTGCTCGCCGCGCACCCGCGCAC
>JBOHSP010000325.1:0-3399 GCA_050733275.1 Gemmatimonadales bacterium | reverse complement strand
GTGTAACTCTCGGGCACCTTGGCCACCACCTCGGGCGGCCCCTCGGCCACCACCCGGCCGCCGCCGCCGCCTCCCTCGGGGCCGAGGTCGACGATCCAGTCGGCCGTCTTGATCACGTCCAGGTTGTGCTCGATGACCAGCACGGTGTTCCCCGCGTCGACCAGCGGGGAGAGCACCCGGAGAAGGTGCCGGACGTCCTCGAAGTGCAGGCCCGTCGTCGGCTCGTCCAGGATGTAGAGGGTCCGCCCCGTGTCGCGCTTCGCCAGCTCGGTGGCGAGCTTGACGCGCTGCGCCTCGCCCCCCGACAGCGTCGTGGCCGATTGTCCGAGGTGGATGTACCCGAGTCCTACGTCGTTCAGGAGCTCGAGTTTCGACCTGATACGCGGCTGGTGCTCGAAGAAATCGAGCGCGTCGGCGACGGTCAGATCCAGCACGTCGGCAATCGACTTTCCTTTATAGCGCACCTCGAGGGTCTCCCGGTTGTAGCGCCGGCCCTTGCAGACCTCGCACGGCACGTACACGTCGGGGAGAAAGTGCATCTCGACCTTGACCAGCCCGTCCCCGAGGCACGCCTCGCAGCGACCGCCCTTGACGTTGAACGAGAAGCGCCCGGGTCCGTAGCCGCGCAGCTTGGACTCGGGCAGGTAGGTGAACAGCTCACGAATCGGCGTGAACAGGCCCGTGTAGGTCGCGGGGTTCGACCGCGGCGTGCGGCCGATCGGGCTCTGGTCGATGTCGATGACCTTGTCGATGTGCTCCAGGCCGTCGATGCGGTCGTGCGCGCCCGGCACCACTTTGGCCCGGTAGAAGTGCCGCGCGAGCGCCTGATAGAGGATGTCGGTGATCAGGGTGGACTTCCCCGATCCCGACACGCCCGTCACGGCGATGAACAGCCCCAGCGGGAACTCGACCGTCAAGTCCTTGAGGTTGTGATGGCGGGCGCCGGCGACGCGTACCGTCCGGTCTCCCGCGACGCGGCGGCGCGAGGGGGGCGGCACCGGAATGCGCAGCTCGCCGCGCAGGTAGCGGGCGGTGAGCGAGTCGCGGTGGCGCAACACCTCCTCGAGCGGCCCCACGGCCACGACCTCGCCGCCATGGCGGCCCGCGCGCGGACCCAGATCGACGACGAAGTCGGCCGCGCGGATCGTCTCCTCGTCGTGCTCCACGACGAGCACCGTATTGCCGAGGTCGCGCAGCTCCTTGAGCGTCGCGAGCAGGCGGGCGTTGTCGCGCTGATGCAGGCCGATGGACGGCTCGTCGAGGATGTACAGCACGCCCACCAGCCGGCTGCCGATCTGCGTAGCGAGCCGGATGCGCTGGGCCTCGCCGCCCGAGAGCGACGCCGCCGAGCGGTCGAGCGTGAGGTAGTCGAGCCCCACATCGGTGAGGAAGCGGAGCCGGTCCAGCACCTCCTTGAGCACCGGGCGGGCGATCTCCGGGTCGAGGCCGGGCCGGCCATTGCCGCGCAGCGGGACCTGCTCGAAGAACGCGAGCGCCTCGCGTACCGGGAGCGCCACGACGTCGCCGATGCTGCGCCTCGCCACCAGCACCGAGAGGCTTTCCGGCCGCAGCCGGCGGCCTTGGCAGGTGGGGCACGGCTGCTCCACCATGTACTGCTCGAGGTGCTCGCGCACGGCGTCCGACGTCGTTTCGCGGTAGCGCCGCTCCACGTGCTCGAGCACCCCCTTCCAGTCCGATTCGTACGAGCCGTGCCACCGCTCGCTGTCGTACTGGTAGGTGAGGGTGCGGCCGGGCGCGCCGTGCAGCACGACCTTGCGCACCGGGGGGGAGAGGTCGCGCCACGGCGCATCGAGGCTGAACTTGAACGCGCGCGCCAGGGCCGGCAGCACCACGCGCCGCAGGTAGCCGCTGGGCTCGCCCCAGGGCAGGATCACGCCCTCCAGGATCGAGAGGCTGGGATCGCCCAACACGAGGTCGGCGTTGACCTCGCGCCGCGTCCCCAGCCCCGAGCAGTCGGGGCAGGCGCCGAACGGCGAGTTGAAGGAGAACTGGCGCGGCTCGAGCTCGGGCAGCGACAGCCCGCACTGCGGGCAGGCGTAGCGCTCCGAAAACAGCTGCGACCGCGGACTCCCCGGTCCGCTGTGCCGGACGACCTCGGCCACGCCCTCGGCCGCCCGGAGCGCGGTCTCGATCGAATCGGCGAGCCGGCCGCGATCGCTGCCCCGCACCACGAGGCGGTCCACGACGACGGCGATGTCGTGATTCTGGCGCCGGTTGAGCTTCGGCAGGGCCGAGAGATCGTGGGTTTCGCCGTTGATGCGCGCCCGCACGAAGCCCTGCTTGCGCATCGTCTCGAAGACGTCGCGAAACTCGCCTTTGCGGCCCCGCACCAGCGGCGCCAGCACCTCGATCTTCGTCCCCTCGGGCCACTGCAGGACCAGATCGGTGATCTGCGAGGCGCTCTGGCGCTCGACCGGCGAGGCGTCGTTGGGGCAGTGCGGGGTGCCGGTGCGCGCCCACAGCAGCCGCAGATAATCGTAGATCTCGGTGATGGTGCCGACGGTAGACCGCGGATTGGCGCCCGCCGTCTTCTGCTCGATCGAAATCGCGGGCGACAGCCCCTCGATCGCGTCCACGTCGGGCTTGTCCATGAGCCCGAGGAACTGGCGCGCGTAGGCGGAGAGCGATTCGACGTAGCGGCGCTGGCCCTCGGCGTAGATCGTGTCGAAGGCGAGCGACGACTTGCCGGACCCCGAGAGCCCCGTGATCACGACGAACGCGTTGCGGGGGATCTCGACGTCGATGTTCTTGAGGTTGTGCTCGCGGGCTCCGCGGACGACCAGGGACTCGCCAGCCATAGACCCGAAGCCTAGATGGATCACCAGCTTGCGGTCAACTCTCCACTTTCCTACGTTAGCTCTCCCATGTCCACCAGCGCGCTGGTCATTCTGACGACTGTCGGCTCGGCGGCGGCGGCGCGGAAGCTGGTGCGGGGGCTGGTGGAGGACCGGCTGGTGGCGTGCGGCACCCTGCTACCCGCGGCAACGTCGATCTACCGCTGGAACGGGGCCATGACGGAAGAGAAAGAGGTCATCATCCTGCTCAAGACGGACGCGTCCCGGTGGGACGAGCTGGCCGCCGCGATTCGCGAGCGACACCCCTACGACGTGCCGGAGCTGCTGGCGCTCCCGGTGGACCGTGGCAGCGACTCGTATCTGTCGTGGCTCACCCACGAGGTGGTGGCGTGAACCGGCCGCCGAAACGGGAGCGGCGCTGGCAGTCGTCGCAGGAGCGGGCGCGGGTCGCCGCCGAGCTGATCGAAGAAGCGGAGTCGCTGACGGAAACGGGCGCGATCGCCACGCCGGGCGAGGTCCACCGGGCGCAGTTGCCGCCGCCGTTGCGCGTGGCGCTCGGCACGGCCGGCGACACGCGGAACGC
>JBOHSP010000324.1:0-7522 GCA_050733275.1 Gemmatimonadales bacterium | reverse complement strand
TCGCGGCACGTCGTCGAGCGCCTCGAGCGCACCGGCGACCGCTTGAGCGCGGCGATGCAGCGCCGGGTGGAGCAGTCCGGCGCGCGCCTCACGGCGTACGGCGCGCGCCTCGACGCCCTGAGTCCGTTGCGCGTGCTCGCCCGCGGCTACGCGGTGGCGCGCGACGCGGACGGGCGCGTGCTGAAGCGGGTGGAGCAGCTTCCGGAGGGGAAGGAGTTCCGCTTGCGGGTGAGCGATGGAGAGGTCGATGCCCGCGTTCAGTGAGCAGCTGCAGCGCCTCGAAGCCATCGTGCGCCGCCTGGAATCGGAGGACCTCGATCTGGACGAAGCGCTGCGGCTGTTCGAGGAGGGCATCGAGCGATTGCGCGTCGCCCGCGAGCAGCTCGCGCAGGCGGAGCTCACGGTCCGGAAAGTCCTCGAGCTTGAGCGTCCCACTCCCTCCGCAAACTCCTAGCCTCATGGTGTATCTCGCGGCGACGCGCGCCCGCGTGGATGGCGTGCTGCGCGCGTGGGCCGAGCGCAGCGACCCCGTCGTCCGCTACAGCCTGCTGGGCGAGGGCAAGCGGCTGCGGCCCACGCTGCTGTTCGCGGCGCACGAGGCGCTGCACGGCGCCGGCGGCGACGGCGTGGCGGAGCTGGCGGCGGCCGTCGAAGTGGTGCACGCCTACTCGCTCGTGCACGACGATCTCCCCTGCATGGACGACGACGATCTGCGCCGCGGCCGCCCCACGGCGCACTGCGCCTTCGACGTGCCGCGCGCCACGCGCGCCGGCTATCAGATGGTCGCCCTCGCGGTCCGCGTGCTGGCGCAGGGGCTCGCCCGCCTCGATCTCAGCGCCGCGCGGCGCCGCGAGATCGCGCTGGAGCTGTTCCGGGCCGCCGGCGCCGGCGGCATGATCGGCGGCCAGGCGCTCGATCTCGAGGCCGAAGCCCAGCGCCTGCCGATCGACGAGCTGGAGCGGGTGCACGAGCGCAAGACCGGCGCCCTCATCGCGGCGGCCTGCGTGATCGGCGGCCTGTCGGCGGGCGACGGCGCCGGCCATGGGCACGTCGCGGCGCTGCGCGCCTACGGTCAAGCGGTCGGCCTCGCCTTCCAGATCGCCGACGACGTCCTCGACGCCACGGCGACGTCCGACCAGCTCGGCAAGACGGCCGGGAAGGACGCCGCCCACGCCAAGGCCACGTTCGTGACGCTGCTGGGCGTGGGCGCCGCCCGCGCCGCCGCCGAACGGCTCATCGCCCGGGCGGTAGACCACCTGCGGGACGCGGGGTTAGTTTCCCCCACGCTGGTCGAGCTGGCGCACTACATTGTTACTAGACCGAACTAGCTGCAGACTGCACTGGATTGCGGATTTCGGATTGCGGATTGCGGATTCTCAATGGAGGGTCGTGCGCCGAGCGGACTCGACGTGATAATCCGCAATCCGCAATCTACAATCCGCAATGTGAGGAACCGTGACCCTGCTCGACGGCATCAAGAGCCCAGACGACGTCAAAACCCTCCCCCGCGAGGAGCTGCCCCGACTCGCGCTCGAGGTGCGCCAGCGGCTGATCGACGTCGTGTCGCAGACCGGCGGGCATATCGGTGCCGGCCTCGGCGTCGTGGAGCTGACGGTGGCGCTGTGCGTCGCCTTCGACTCCCCCGACGACAAGATCGTCTGGGACGTGGGCCACCAGGGTTACCCCTGGAAGATCCTCACCGGGCGCCACGACCGGCTGCCCACGCTGCGGCAGCGGGGCGGGCTGTCCGGCTTCCTGCGCCGCAGCGAGAGCGAGCACGACCAGTTCGGCGCGGGGCACGCCGGCACCGCCCTCTCGGCGGCCTTCGGCATGGCGGCCGCGCGCGATCTCCAGGGCCGGCGCTGCCACGTCGTCGCGGTCGTGGGCGACGGCGCGATGACCTGCGGGCTCCCCTACGAGGCGATGAACAACGCCGGCGACTCGGGGCGCGACATCATCGTGGTGCTCAACGACAACGGCATGTCCATCGCGCCCAACGTCGGCGCCATCAACAAGTACCTCGGCTCCATCATCGCGAGCCCGATCACGGTGCGCATCCGCGAGAAGGTGAAGCACCTCATCGAGCGGGCCTCGCACGTCGTGGGCGGCAAGAAGCTCGTGGACTTCGCCAAGAACGTCGAGGAGAGCATCAAGAATCTCTGGTCGCCCGGCATGCTGTTCGAGGAGCTGGGCTTCCGGTATTTCGGCCCGATCGACGGGCACAACATCGAGCAGATGCTGCACACGTTCGAGATCGTGAAAACGCTCACCGGCCCCCGCGTCGTGCACGTCATCACGGAGAAGGGGAAGGGCTTCCCGCTCCCCGAGCCCGATCTCGAGAAGTACCACGCGCGCGCCCCCTACGACCCCGTGACCGGGAAGCTCAAGCCCGTGAACCCGGGGCTGCCGCAGTGGACCCGGATATTCGGCGAGGCGCTCACGCAGCTCGCCGCCGAGCACCCGGAGTTCGTGGTGATCACGGCGGCGATGCCCTCGGGCACCGGGACCAACATCTTCCAGAAGAAGTGGCCGCAGCGCTTCTTCGACGTCGGCATCGCCGAGGCGCACGCGACGACGTTCGCCGCGGGGCTCGCGACGCAGGGCGTGCGCCCCATCGTGGCGATCTATTCCACGTTTCTGCAGCGCGCCTACGACAGCATCATCCACGACGTCGCGATCCAGAAGCTCCCCGTGATCTTCTGCATGGACCGCGCGGGCATGGTCGGCGAGGACGGCCAGACCCACATGGGGTTGTACGACATCGCCTATCTCCTGGCGGTGCCGAACATGACGGTCACGGCGCCCCGGGACGGCGCCGAGCTGATCGGGCTCTTGCGCTGCGCGCTGGCGCACACGGACGGGCCGTTCGCGATGCGCTATCCGCGCGACAAGGCGCCCGGCGAGGCGCCGCCCGCGGCCGAAGTGCCGGTCGTCCCCTACGGCACGTGGGAGGTGCTGCGCCGCGGCCGGGACTGCGGCCTGCTCGCGGTCGGCGTGATGTGCCAGCCGGCGCTGGATGCCGCGCAGGAGCTCGCGGCGGAAGGGCTGGACGTCACCGTCGTCAACGCGCGGTTCCTCAAACCCATGGACCGCGAGACGCTCGACGCGGTGGCGCGGGACCACAAGCTGCTCGTGACGGTCGAAGACGGCACCGTCGTCAACGGCTTCGGCGCGGCGCTCGCCGCGCTGGCGCAGACCATGGCGCCGGACCTGCGCGTCGTGGCGCTGGGCGTGCCCGACCGCACCTACGAACACGCGCCGCGCGCCCAGCAGCTCGCGGAGGTCGGCCTCACGGGACCCGGGATCGCGGCCCGCATCCGCGCCCTCGCCGCCGAAGAGTCCCTCATCCCGCGATGAACGTCGGGGTCGTCGGTAACCCCAGCTACCCCGACCTCGCGGCCCTGCTGGCAACGCTCGCCCAGGGCGCGTCGCGCTTCGGTCTCACGCTCTTCAGCGAAGCCGAGCTGCTGTCGTTCTGGCCCGCCGGCGACGCGACGCCCGCGCCGCTCGACCAGGCTGGCCAACTCGACTGTCTCATCACCCTGGGGGGCGACGGCACGCTGCTGCGCGGTGCCCGCACCCTCAACGGCTCCAACACGCCCATCCTCGGCGTGAACATCGGCCGCGTCGGCTTCCTGACCACCGTCGGCGCCGACGCGCTGGAGTGGGCGCTCGACGCCCTGGTGCGCCAGGCGTACGCCACCGAGCCGCGGCTGACCCTGCAGCCGGCCATCGTGGCCAAGAGCGGCAAGGCGCGGCGCGAGCCGATCGTGCTGAACGACGTCGTCGTGCACAAGGGCGGCATCGCGCGCGTCGTGCGCGTCAAGGTCTCCGTGGACGGCGACGAGGTCGCGCAGTACTCGGCCGACGGGATCATCGTGTCCACCCCCACCGGGTCCACGGCGTACTCGATGTCCGCCGGCGGGCCCATCGTCGTGCCCGGCGTGGACGCCATCATCGTGACGGCGATTTGCCCGCACACCCTCGCCGTGCGGCCCCTGGTTCTCCCCGCGTACGCCGCCGTCACGATCCAGCCGATCCCGCCGTGGACCGAGGAGGTGCTGGTCTCGTTCGACGGCCAGGTGGGCGCGCCGATTCAGCAGGGTGAGCGCCTGGAGGTGCGCCGCGCCGACCGCCCCGTCCTGCTCATCCGCCTCGGCCCCGAGAGCTACTTCAAACGGCTGCGCAAGAAGCTCCACTGGGGCGACCTGACGGACCGGACGCGCCGATAGAGATAGAACCACAGGGATGCTAGCTGAGCTCAGAGTTCGCGACCTCGCCGTCATCGCCGACGTCACCCTCCCCCTCGCCCCCGGGCTCAACGTGCTCAGCGGCGAAACCGGCGCCGGCAAATCGATGCTGGTCGATGCCCTCGCCCTGCTCCTGGGCGAGCGCGCGTCGGCCGACGTCATCCGGCCGGGTGCCGAGAAGGCCATCGTCGAGGGGGCGTTTGAGTTTGCTGCCGCGATTCATCGGCATCTCCTCTCGCCGTTTGCGGCATTGGGCGTGGAATTGGAGGAGGGGCGCCTCATCCTCAAGCGCGAAGTGCTGCGCGAAGGGAAGTCGCGCGCCTGGATCAACGGCTCGCCCGCCACGATCGGCGTGCTCGCCGAGATCGGGGCGCTGCTGGTGGACCTGCACGGCCAGCACGAGACGCAGTCGCTGCTCCGCGCCGACGCGCAGCGCGACATCCTCGACGCCTACGGCGACGCCGATGTGGAGCGCGTCGCCGTGCGCGACACCCACGGCCGCCTCAGGGCGCTGGAGCAGCGCGAGGCCGAGTTGACGGCGCGGCAGGAAGAGGTGCGGCGCAAGGCCGACTACCTGCGGCATGTGGTACAAGAAATCGAGCGGGCCGCCCCCAAGGTGGGGGAGGATGATGCGCTCGAGATCGAAGCCAAACGCCTCGGCCACGCCGAGGAGCTGGGCCGGCTGGCGCGCCAGCTGGAAGAGACCCTGGATGCCGCGAGCCTCGGCAAGGCGCACAAAGTCCTCGGCAGCCTGCTGAAGCTCGACCCGTCGCTCGGCAAATGGCACGAGCTGCTGGACGCCGTGTCGGCGAATGCCGAGGAGCTGGCGCAGGCCGCGCGGGAGTACGCGAGCGTTCTCGAGGCCGATCCGGCGCGGCTCGCCGCGCTGGAGCAGCGGCGCGACCTCCTGTTCCGGCTGCAGCAGAAGCACGGGCCGACTGTCCCCGACGTGCTCGCTACGCGCGACGGCGCCGCGCGCGAGCTGGAGCTGCTCGACACCGCCGACCTCGACCTCCGCAAGATCGCCGAGGAGCGGGCGACGGCCGCAGCGGAGTTCACGCGCGCCTGTGCAGCCCTGACCGGGAAGCGCGCCGCGGGCGCCAAACAGCTGGCGCGGGCGGTGAACAAGCTGTTGCCGGCGCTCGGGATGCCCGGCGGCCGGTTCACGGCGCTCTGCTCCGCGCTGCCGGCTCCCGGGGCGAGTGGGGCCGAGGCGGTGACCTTCGCAGTCGCGCTCAACGCGGGGATGGGCAGCCGCCCGCTCGCCCGCGTCGCGTCGGGGGGAGAGCTGTCACGCCTCATGCTGGCGCTCAAGGTCGTCCTCGCCGCCCACGATGCCGTGCCGACCCTCGTGTTCGACGAAGTGGATCAGGGGATCGGCGGTGAGGTGGGCAGCAAGGTGGGTGAAGCGCTGACCGCGGTGTCGCGCGAAGGGCGGCAGGCGCTGGTGATCACGCACCTGCCGCAGATCGCCGTGTATGCCGACCAGCACCTGGCGGTCGCCAAAGGCAACAAGAGTGGCATTGCCGCGAGCGATGTGGAGGTGGTGGAGGGTGAGGGGAGGATAAAGGAGATCGCGCGGATGCTGGGGGATCCCGACATGGCGACCGCGCGGCGGCACGCCGCGGAGCTGCTCAGAACGGCCAGCGCGACGTCCGCAGCACGATCCGAAACACCGTCGCCGCCGGCACCCGCCCACCGGAAGCGCTGACCGTCTGCTCGATCGAGGCGCCGCCCTCGATGTCGGGCCCCACGTACGTCAGGGCCACACCCAGCCGCAGGTGCCGCTCCGAGGTGCCCGCGTCGAGCACGCCGGCGGCAATGGGCGCGCCGAGTCGCGCCGCCACGTCGATCGAGTCCTGCGCCGAGCGATAGGTGTAGCGATCGCGCCGCCGCGTGAGATAGCTCACGGTGAATCCCGCGGCGAACGACTCGGAGAAGCGATACAGCGGCGCGACGTCGAGCGCGGCGTAGTCGCCGGGGTTCCAGTCGAGCAGCGCCGTCGCGGCGCGCGGCAGGAGCAGCGTGGCCTGCGGCCCGATGCGCCGCTCGCGCGTGCCCGGCTGCTGCCGCACGACGCGTAACGCGGCGTTGAGCCACAGGCGGTCGAGCAGGATCAGCTCCTGGGTGATCGCCGCTTCGATGTCCAGTTGGTCGTCGCCGCTCGCGAGATCGAACAGGCGGTGCGGCGAGTCCTGGTGGCCCGTCGCGAGCCGGGCGATCAGGCTGGTGCTGACGCGCCAGGTGGACCTCTCGACCACGCGGTACTTCGCCTCGATCTCGGCGTCGCCGGGCCAGTAGCGGAGCCGGCGCGCGGTGTTGACGAGCGGGGCGAACCTGTAGGTCGTATCGGTGAGCAGGGAATCGAGGCGCGCGCGGATGGTGCTGTCGGCGAATTCGCGTGTCCGCACGCGCACCAGCGGCACGCGCACGATCAGCGCCGCGCGGTTCGTGACGCCGAACTCGACCACCAGCGGCGTCACGCGCCGTTCGGCGCGGATCCGCACCGGCGGGCCGGGGAGCCGGCAGAAGAAAAACCCCCCGATCGGGTCACACGTGAGCCCGGAGCCCAGGACCGAGCGCAGCGTGGCGCCGATCGTCTGGCGGCCGCTCGGCGTGAACTCTCGTTCCCACGTGGTGATGACCGGATCGAACGTGATGCGGAACGTCCCGCCCCGCGGCGTATCGGTGCGGGGCACGGCCTGAGCCGCACCAAGCCCCGGCGCCAGCCCGGGGCCGACGAGCGCGAAAACGAGCGCGACGTGTCGCATCAGCAGAACGGCACCCGGCGGACCGCCGGGTGCCGTTCCCGCTACCCCGACCCCCGCGCGCGGTTCGCGCTCAGGGGATCGGCGGAATCGCCGTGCCGTAGGCCGCGTTGATCGTCGTCGCCAGCGCGTTCGCGATGAGCCGATGCGTGAGTGCACTCGGGTGGATGCCGTCGCGGCTGAAGTAGTCGCCGAACGGGCGCGTCACGGCATCGGGCCCCATGGAGTTCGGGAACGCGGGAATTGACCCCGGCGGCAGAGCGGCGAACAGCAGCGTAGGGTCGAGGAACGGCCACCCCCGCGCCGTCGCGGCGGCCGCGATGGTCCCGTTATACGCCACCACCGCCGCGACGAGCGCTCGCAGCTCGGCGGGCACGATCACCTGCGGGACGGTGTCGGCGCAGCTCAGTGTGGCAGGGAAGCCTGCGGTGGCCTGCGCCAGCAGCCCAAAGCCGTACAGGAACGGCACGTACGTCGAATCGCCACGCGCACCCGGAATACCGG
>JBOHSP010000323.1:0-5211 GCA_050733275.1 Gemmatimonadales bacterium | reverse complement strand
GACCTGGGCGTCGTGGATCGCGCCGACGGGCCGCACTATTTCGCGGTCGCCGCGGGGACGGGGTTCGACGCCCGGCTCATGAGCGACACGGGGCTCGTCGCCAAGCGGCGCTGGAAGCTCGGCGCCTACGTCGCGCGCGCGCTGCTGACGCTGCACGACGTGCGCAGCGCCGGCCACCGCGTGACGGTGGACGGCGTGGCCCACGAGGTGCGCGCCGCCATGGTGCTGGTGCTGAACTGCGGCCGCCTGCCGCCCGGATTTTTCCAGTTGCGCCCCGGTCTCACGCCCGACGACGGCTGGCTCGACGTCCTGGCGCTGCGCGCGGACGGCGCATGGCAGGGCGTGGCCGCGGTCGTCGAGCTGCTGGCCGGGGCCTGGCGCAACGGGGGTCGCGGCCCGTCGCCGCGCGTGTGGTGGGGCCGCGGCCGCGACGTCCGCGTGGACGTGGTGGACGGTGACCCCCGTCCGGTGCAGCTCGATGGCGAAGTCGCAGGCGTGACGCCGTTTCAGGCGCGCCTCTTGCCCGGCGCCCTGCGAGTGCTCGCGCCCGGTGACCGAGGAGCCGTCTGATGGCCGATACCGTGCTGCTGGTGGACGACGATGAGACCGTGCTGCGTGTCCTCGGCGAATACTTCGAGCGGACGGGCTACGAAGTGTGGCGCGAGGCGACGGGCGATCAGGGCGTCGAGACGTTCCGCCGCAACCGCCCCGACGTCGTCATCCTCGATCTGCATCTGCCCGACACCAACGGGCTCAGCGTGCTCGAGCAACTGCGCGGCGACAACGGCGCGGTCATTCTGCTCACCGGCGAGGGCGATGTCGAGACGGCGGTCCGCGCGATGCAGCTCGGCGCCGAGAACTTCCTCACCAAGCCCGTCGACCTGACGCACCTCGCGGCCGCGACCGCGCGCGTCGTCGAGAAGGTACGGCTGTCGCGGCAGAACGCCCTGCTGCGCGCGCGCGACCACGAGACCGAGGGCATCGGCTCGCTCGGCGCATCGCCCGCGATGCGCGAGCTGGGCCGGCAGGTCGCACTGCTCGCGGCGAGCGACCGCTCCACCGTGCTGCTCCAGGGCGAAAGCGGCACCGGGAAGGGATGGGTCGCGCGCCTGATTCACAATCTTTCGCCGCGCTCGCAGGGCCCGTTCATCGAAGTGAACTGCGGTGGCCTCTCGGCCACGTTCCTCGACTCCGAGCTGTTCGGCCACGAAAAGGGCGCGTACACCGATGCCAAGGAGCGCAAGAACGGGTTGTTCGAGCTCGCCGACCATGGCACGATCTTCCTCGACGAGATCGGTGAGCTCGCGGCCGATCTGCAGCCCAAGCTCCTCAAGGTGCTCGAGACGAAGAAGTTCCGCCGGCTCGGCGGCACGCGGGAGCTCGCGGTGGACGTGCGGCTCGTCACGGCGACGAACCGCGATCTCGTGGCCGAGGTGCAGGCGGGCCGGTTCCGGGAAGATCTCTACTACCGGCTCAACGTGATGCCGCTGACGCTGCCGCCGCTGCGCGAGCGCTCGCGGGACGACCGGCTGGCTCTGGTGACCCGCCTGCTCGGCGATCTGCGGGCGGAGCTGCCCGGCTGTCCGGCGGAATGCGCGGGGGACGTGCTCGACCGCCTGCTCTCGGCGCCCTGGCCGGGCAACGTGCGCGAAATGCGCAACGTGCTGGAGCGCGCCATGATCCTGGCGCGCGAACAGCCGGCGATCGGCGTCGAGCATCTGCCGGCGGACTTGCGGCAGCGTGCGGCCGCCGACCGGCGCTATCAGGCCCAGTCGCTCTCGGAGGTCGAACGCCAGCACATCGAGCGCACGCTGCGCCACTACGGCGGCAACCGCACGCGCGCCGCCGCCGAGCTCGGCATCTCGCGGGCGACCCTGATCAACAAGATCAAGGCGTATGCGCTGACGATCTGACGGCTAGTGCGGCCGGCGCGGCGCGGTGCGGCAATCCTTGTGCTCCCACTTCCGCGTCTCCGGATTGCGGCGCGCATTGGAGTCCAAGGGGTCCACGGGTCGGGAACACCGGGGGCAGGCTCTGGGGGGCGGCAAACTCGACCACTCCGCCCCTCCCGCCCGGTCAGGGGAGTTCAGTCCGTTCTCCTGTCCGCAGGTCGCCCGTGGACTCGGGATTTCGTTCCTGCGGCGTGCGGGGCGGGGTCCAGCAGTCCGTGTGCTGCCACTGTGTGCTGGCGGCGCTCAACATTGCGTTGAGGGCGGTGGGATCCACGGGCTTCTGGCAATGCGGGCAAACGAACGACACGGTCTGGGACGGCCTCCGCATCGTGAGCTCCTGTGTGAACCCATAAAGATGCCGGGGGGCAGGGGGGCGGTAACGCTGGTAATCGAGCCCCCCGGAGCTAAGATTAGTCTCAACGCTGTTCCTTCTCCGGCAGGAGGGTCTCCATGACCTGCTCCCCGCTGTGTCGCGTTGTGGCAGTCCTGCTCGTCGCTGGACCGATCCTCGCATGCGCCCACGGGCGCGGCGCCGAGCAGAGCGAGCCGGCACCGCCCACGGCTCCTCCTCCCGCTCCTGCCACGGCTCCCTCCCCCTCCACGCTCACGAGCGACGAGCCGGCACGGCAGAATGCCCACTCCCTGGAGCAGATGCTCTCCGGGCGCTTCGCCGGCGTGATCGTGCGGCGCGCGCGCGGTGGCGGGATCTCGGTGCAGATGATGGGGCCGACGTCGTTCTTCGCGAGCCAGGAGCCCCTCTTCGTCGTCGACGGCGTCCCGATCGAAGGAGGCCCCCACGGTACGCTGAGCTGGCTCAACCCGGCCGACATCGAGTCGATTCAGGCGCTCAAGGACCCGGCGAGCACGGCCATGTACGGTGTGCGGGGAGCGAACGGGGTGATCGTGATCAGGACCAAGGGGTCGCACTGAATGGAGAAGCCGAAACTCAAAGAGCACGACGGCATGATCTGCCGCGCCTGCGGCAATGAGGAGCGGGCGTCGGAGGGCTATCCCTGCGCCGACTGCGGCACATTCATCTGCCTGATCTGCACCTTCCGCGGCGTCGTCCGCTGCCGGGCCTGCGAAGCCAAGGCACAGGCCACCAAGGCCTGATCCCCTACGCGCGCCGCCGCCGCACCTCGGCGGCCAGCTCCTCGGCCGTGGTGCCCAACTCGGACGCCAGCTTGCTGATCGCCGCGTCCGCCCCGCTCCAGTTGCCGGCCGCCGCAAGTGCGTCCAGCGCCACCTCCTCGATCGCGGTCGTGCGCTCCTCGAGATCGCGGGTCCGGACCGCCACCTCGCGCGCCAGCCACTGCTCCAGCCCGCGGCGCTCCAGCTCGAGCTGCCGCCGGCGCAGCGCGTGCTGCAGCGACAGCTCCAGCTCCTCGAGGTCCACCGGTTTGATGAGGTAGTCGTGCGCGCCGAGCTTGAGGCATTCGATCGCGGTGCGCGGCTCGTCGATCGCGGTCAGCATGATCACGGCGAGATCCGCGTCCTCCGCCAGCGCTTTGGGCAGGAGCTGCACGCCGCTCGTCTCCGGCATCCGGATGTCGCACAGCATCGCCTGCGGACGGTCAGCGGGCAGCCGGTCGAGCGCTTCCGCCGCGTTGGCGGCGGTCACCACGCGATAGCCCTGCCGGGTGAGAAACCGCGTCAGCGCCTGCCGGATGCCGTCTTCGTCATCGACCACGAGGACGGTAGTGTCGTCGCTCGCGGGATCGGGAGCGGCCGCCGGCGGGGGAGCGGACGGGCTTGGCGTACTCATGGCGGTCAACGTTATGCAGCGCCGCGCCCTCCACAAGCCCAGCCAGCCGACGTATCTTCGCGCCTCCACGGATGAACACACCATCGCACACGACGCTCGCTGCCGTGCCGGGGATCACGGTGGGGCACGCCGCCGTTCCGGCACACGGCACGGGCTGCACCGTCGTGCTCGGCCCGCCGGACGGCCTGCGCGCGGCAGCGTACCTGCGCGGGCGCGCGACCGGCACGCGCGAGTTCGACGTGCTGGATCCCCGCCATCTCACCCCCCGCATCGACGCGATCTGTCTCACGGGCGGCTCGGCCTACGGCCTCGGGGCGGCGGACGGCGTCATGCGCTGGCTGCGCGAGCGCGGCCGCGGCCTCCCGGTCGGGCCCGCGGGCGTCGTCCCGATCGTGCCGGCGGCGGTGATCTTCGATTTGGGCAACGCGGGGAAGCCTCCCGGCTGGCCCGGTCCGGACGACGCCTACCGCGCATGCGACAGCGCGGGCGCGGAGATCGCCGAGGGGCGCGTGGGCGTGGGGATCGGCGCGACCGTCGGCAAGGCGGCGGGGATCGACAAGATGATGCCCGCGGGCCTGGGCATGTGGGCGGTGCAGAGCGGCGCGATCATCGTGGCCGCGCTCGTCGTCGCGAACGCGGTCGGCGACGTGCGCGAAGCGCGCGGCGAGATCATCGCCGGGGCGCGCGGGCCGGACGGCCGCTTCCTCGATTCCCTCCGTTACCTCGCGGACGGCGGTGCGCCGTTCGCCGATCCCCGGCGCCTGACGCGCAACACGACGCTGGCGGTCGTCGCGACCAACGCGGCGCTCGATCGCGTCCAGCTCCAGGCCCTCGCGCAGGCGGGCAGCGACGCGCTGGCCCGCCGCATCACGCCCTACGGCAGCCTCTACGACGGCGACGTCGTCTTCGCGATCAGCACCGCGGCGGTCCCGGCGCGGTCGCCGCTGCAGGCCGAGGCCCTCGCCGCGCTCGCGGTTCCCACTGCGCTGGAGCGTGCGGTGGCGCCCGCTGCGCCCGCCTGATGGACAGGCGCGCGCGAGATCGCGACGATCTCGGCCGCAAGTGGGTCCCGGACGCCCGGTTGGGCGTGTTCGAGATCGCGGTGACGGCGGAGGCGGTGCGGGGCGCCACTACCAGCCGGGACGCGCTGGACGCGCTGCGCGTCTGGGCCCGCACGGCCGGCCTGGCGTGCGACGTGCGGCTGCTTCCCGATGCGAGCGTGGGCGCCGCAGGAGCGGCCGTGGTCACGGCGGCGCTCGCGCCGCTCACGGCGGAGCCGCGGCTCGCGTCCCCGCGGGTGAGTGAGGCGCTGCACGGCGAGTGTCTCGACGTGCTCGAGTGTCCGGGGGAGCGATCCGGCTGGCTGCGGGTCCGCGCCCGCGATGGCTACGTCGGCTGGCTGCACGGCGGCTACGCCGCCACGGGCCCGCTCGACTGGGCCGGCGACTGGGAGGCGCGCGCCACGGCGCGCGCGCTGGGCGCGGACATTCATAC
>JBOHSP010000322.1:0-4605 GCA_050733275.1 Gemmatimonadales bacterium | reverse complement strand
CGCCGCCGCGCTGACCCACCTCGGCGCCTCGATCCATCAGGGCGACGTGACTGATCGCGCCTCCCTGCGGGCTCCAATGACCGGCGTGGACGGCGTGTTTCACCTCGCGGCCTGGTACAAGCTCGGCGCCCGCGCCCGCGAGCGGCAGTACGCCGAGCGTATCAACGTCGAGGGCACGCGCAACGTCCTCGAGACGATGGCCGAGCTGGGAATTCCCAGGGGCGTCTACACGAGCACCCTGGCCGTGTTCTCGGACACGCACGGCTGGGTGGGCGACGAGGGCTACAAGCACGACGGCCGTGGTCCCTGGCTCTCCGAGTACGACCGCACCAAGTGGAAGGCGCACTACGAAGTCGCGCTCCCCCTCATCGCGCGCGGGCTGCCGCTCGTGATCGTGCAACCCGGGGTGGTCTATGGTCCGGACGACCCCAGTCCGATCGGCGAGACCCTGCGGCGCTACGGCGAGCGCCGCCTGCCGGTCGTCCCGCGCGGCACGGCCTACTGCTGGGGCCACGTGGACGACACCGCGGGCGGGCACGTGCTGGCGATGGAGCGGGGGCGGCCGGGGGAGTCCTACATCATCGCGGGGCCGCCGCACACCCTCGAAGAAGCACTCGAAATCGCCGCCGAGACCACCGGCATCGCCCCGCCCCGGCTGCGCTCCGCCCCGTGGGCGCTGCGTGCCGCTGCTGCCCTGGCGGGCGTGGTCGAGCGCATCGTCCCGCTGCCCGCGACGTACTCGGCCGAGACACTGCGGGTCGCGGCGGGCGTCACCTATCTCGGGAGCAGCGAAAAGGCGCAGCGCGAGCTGGGTTTCACCGCCCGGCCGCTGGCCGAGGGCTTCCGCGACCTGTTCGCGGTCCGCCGCGCCACCGCGACCGACTTGCCGGACATCGTCGCGTTGCTCGAAGCCAGCAAGCTGCCCGTCGCGGGGATCGCGGCGCACATCGGCGACGCCGTGGTGGCGCGTGACGGCGGCGCGCTGCTGGGCTGCGCGGCCGTCGAGATTTACGGCAGGGCGGGACTCCTGCGCTCGGTCGCCGTCGCCCCGCACCGCCGCGGCGCGGGGCTGGGCCAGCGGCTCACCGCCGCTGCCTTGGAGCGGGCCCGGCACCGCGGTGTGCGCGAGGTTTATCTGCTGACGACCACGGCGGGGGACTTCTTTCCGCGGTTCGGATTCACCGCGATCACACGGGCCGGTCTCGATCCGGCGCTGGCCGGCTCCGAGGAGCTGCGCGGGGCCTGCCCCGACTCCGCGCTCGCGATGCGGGCCAGCCTCTAGTACTTCAGTCCCGCCCTTTCCGCGAAGCTCTTGACTGCCGCTTCTTCCTCCGGCGTGAGGCTCTCGGGCAGGGTCACGTGCACCTCGACGTACATGTCGCCGCGCCGGCCGTTGCGCTCGATGCCGTACTTGGGGACGCGGAACTTCTGGCCATGCTGGGTGCCGGAGGGAACCTTGATCACGACCCGCTTGCCCTCGAGCGTGCGCACCCGGATGCGCGAGCCGAGCATCGCCTGCGCGAGATTGATCGGCACGACGCCGATCACATCCAGCCCGTCGCGGCGGAAGAAGCGGTCGGGCTGGACCTGAATCTGGACGACGATGTCGCCGCGCCCTTTGGAGCCCTGGTTCCGGAGGCGCAGTTTCGTGCCCTCTGCGGTGCCCGGGGGGATGTCCACCGTGATGCGCTTCTCGACCCGGACTTCCCCGCTGCCCTGACACGTGCCGCAGCGCTGTGAGGGCACCGTGCCCTTCCCCCGGCACACCGGACACGGCCGGTTGACCGCGAAGCCGCCCTGGCCGAACGAGACGGTGCCGCGGCCCTTGCACTCGGGGCACGTGGAGATTGTGGCGCCCGGCGCGGCCCCGCGGCCGCCGCACGTGGGGCACACCTCCGTCAGCGACAGCGTGATCGGCACCCTGCCGCCGAGCGCGGCGACGCGGAACGGAATGGCCACCGCCGTCTCGATCTCCTCTTCCGCCTCCCGCGCCCCACCGCGCCGGCCGCCGAAGATCGACGAGAACAGATCGCCCAGGCCGCCGAGATCGGAGAGGTCGAAATCGATGCCGCCTGCCCCGCCCTCGGCCCCGCCCCGGCGGTAGCCGCCGCTGCCCGCGCCGGCGAACGCCCCGTAGCGGCGCAACTGATCGTACTTCTGCCGCTTCGCCGGGTCGGTGAGCACATCGTGCGCCTCATTGATCTCCTTGAAGCGCTCAGCGGCCTGTGGATTATTGGGATTGCGATCGGGATGGTGCTGCTTGGCGAGGCGGCGAAACGCCTTCTTGATTTCTTCCGTCGTCGCGGTTTCGCCAACTCCCAGAACCTGATAGAAGTCCCGCTGCGCCGCCATTAGTCACCCTGCCACGTAAGCACGACGACGCGGGCAGGTCGTAGCAGGATGTCGCGCAGCTTATACCCGGCCTGCAGCACCTGGCCGATGGTGTGATCTTGCTCGGAGACCGCGGCTGCCTGCATCGTCACGGCCTCGTGAACGTGCGGATCGAACGGCACGCCGGTTTGGTCGATCCGCGTGACGCCCGCGGCCTCGAGCTCCTTCCACAGTTTCCGTTCCACCAGCTCCACGCCTTCGTGCATCGCCTGCGGATCCGTCTCGCCGGGGTCCAGGCGCGCGAAGCGCGACAGGTCGTCGAGCGACTCCGCGAGACGCGCGACCAGCTCCGCCTGCGCGCGGAGCCAGGACTCGGCCCGCTCCTTGGCGACCCGCTTGCGGAAGTTGTCGTACTCGGCCGCCAGCCGCAGATGCCGGTCCCGCAGCGCCTCCAGCTCGACACCGTCGGTGGCGGCGGGGGGGGCGGGGGGGGCGGGGGCCGACTCCTCCGGGGGCGTCGTGGCCTGAGGCTCTGCAGGGACCTTGTCCCCAGGAGGCGGACCCGACGGCGCAATGGGTTGACGTTTCTCGGTCATGGCTTGGAACCTTCAGTCTGACAACAAGATAGAGGGGAAGAACTGCCCTGTCGAGCGGGAGAGGCGGCGGGAACGGGAATGGTGAAACGGGAAACGTAAGTACGTGGGGGATCCACGTATCCACCGTTTCCCGTCTCCCGTGCTCAATAACCGAACATCAACCCGAACGTCAGCGGCACGAAGTTCACCGACTCCCCGCTGGTCTGCACGCTCATGTAGCGGGCTTCGGCAAACGCATTGAAACCGCTGAGGCCGAAGCGAATGCCGCCGCCAAAGCCGAAACTGATCTTGGTCTCCGACTCGCCGAGGGCATCGACGTTGAAAAATCCCAACCCTCCCAACACGTACGGCCGCGTGGACCCGAGCCGCTCGCCCAGGTGATACAGCGCACTGACCGTTCCTCCGAGGAGTGAGGTGTTGCCGTCGAATACCTCGTGACCGGTCTGGGCGTACAGCCCGTCGATGCGGATGTGAATCGGGCTGGTCGCCAGCGGCATCTGGAGCACGCCCATCAGGTTGTAGCCGAGCTTGTCCGTGTCGCCGTAGTCGCCCATCGGGACGGTCGCGCCGATCCCGAGGCCGAACCGCGTGCGTTCGACGGGCAGCGGTTCTCCGTACTGGGCGGGCAGCGCGGTCGCCGCGCCGAGGCTCAGCGCCAAGACCAGGGCTCCCAAATGACTTCGTCTCATTGATGCTCCTTGTGTTGGAATGCCTGACCCGCGGCACTATAAACACGCGGAGCGGACGGGGAACAGACGGCGTTGGGGCGAGTCTATTCATCCGGGCGGTGGCGATCCGACGAACGAATCCGCTGTGTGAAGGCGACTACGTCCTTCGCGACCCGGTTGCCCACGGCCCGCATCCAGAGATCGTGCCCGGCCTCCCGATACCAGCAAACCTCCGCGGGCGCGTCCAGGCCTTCCGCAAAGCTCCGGGCGGTGTCGGTGTCGAGGCGCTCGTCGAGGCCGCTCAGCACGAACAGCAGCGGCGATTCGATGCGCGCGCGGTCGGCGAGCACGGCGCGTCTCGCCCAATTCAGCTCGGCGCGCGCGCCGGCCGTCATCAGGTCCGAGCCCGAGCCGGTGCGAAGGGTCGGCCAGAGGTCAGCGAACCGCGCCGCCATCCGCTTCCACGCCGACGGCGCCCGGCGCGGAGCCAGCCAGGGATTCGCCACGACCGCTCCCGCCGGGGGCTCTCCCGGCTGCGTCTCGAGATAGCGCAGGACCACCAGGCCCCCGAAGCCCTGGCCGACCAGCACCTGTGGCACGTCGCGACGCCGCCGCACGGCCCGCCGGAACGCCTGCAAATCCCCGAGCAGTTGGCTGAAGCGGGACAGATGCGCGCGCCGGCCCCCCGAGCGACCGTGGCCGCGCTGATCGAGCACGTACACGGGGAGACCGGCCGCAAGCAGGTGGGTCGCCGTCTCGTGCCAGCGATCGGCGGCCTCGCACCAACCGTGGAACAGCAGGAGCGCCGTCTCAGCGGGCGCGGGCGGGCCGGGGGGCTCGTACGCATCGTACACGAGCAGTGTCCCATCCGGCGCGTGGATGCGGTTCACGGGAGCTCCTCGAGCACGCGACGCAGCAGGTCGAGCGCCGCCTGCGCGGCGCGGGCGCGAATCTCACCGCGGGCGCCCGCAAAGAGCCGGCGGACCGCGCGCGTTTCCCCCGCGCGGTCC
>JBOHSP010000321.1:0-3003 GCA_050733275.1 Gemmatimonadales bacterium | reverse complement strand
CCGTCGAGCTGCGCGGCCACGGCGCGCAGCGCCGTCGCCACCCGGTCGGCCGGAACGGCCTTGGCGCTGCCCTCGATCGCCTTCTGCACCACCGGGTCGACCGGCAGCCCGCGCGCAACGGCGTCCGCGGCGAGCGCGCGCACGAGCTGCGCGATCTCGGGCGATACGCGCCCAGCCAGCAGGGCCTCCACCTGAGCGGGGTCCTGCGCGTGAACCGTGCCCGCGCCTGCCAAGGCGCAGGCGAGTCCCAGGGGAAGGAGCAGGACGGCAGTCGGGCGCATCACAGGGTGAGTACGCTATTGCGGCGTCCGCCGCCGAAGCCGTCGTCCACGGCGGGCGCGGCGGGATCGGGCACCCAGCGGACGCCGTCCACGACGAACGCGTACTCGTGTTCGCCCGCGGGCAGCCGCAGCGTGGCCGTCCACGTCCCCGCGGGCCCCGTGCGCACCAACGGTGCCGCCTGGGGATCCCATTGATTGAACGTGCCGGCGACGGTGACCTGCCGCGCCTCGGGCGCGACCAGCACGAAGCGCACGGCCACGGTGACCGGAGCGGCAGCGGCCGGCGACGCCGGTTGACCGGCCGAGCGGCCGAGGAACACGACGAGCGCGGCGGCCGCCGCAAAGGCTGAAGCGAGCGTGACGGGGCGCAGGCGCAGGGTGATCACGCGGGGGGTGGTGAGGCGCCGCCACCACGTCGGCCGCGGCCTCGCCGCGCGGATTCTGGCCATCACCCCGGCGGTCAGCGGCGTGCGCAGCCGGACCGCGGTGCGGTCCACGGCCGCGAGCAGGCGCAGCGCCTCCTCGCCCTCCGCGCGGAGCTCCGCCGGCAGGTCTTCGAGGCGCAGCTCGCCATCGAGCAGCCGCTTCACGTCAGCATGGAATTCGCCGCCCATCATACCCGTGGTCCTTTGCCGTCTGTCAGCAGCTCGCGGAGCCGGTCGTAGGCCCGGTGCATCCGCATCTTGAGCGACGGCACCGACGTGCCCAGCCGCTCCGCAATCTCCCCGTACGAGAGCTCCTCCACGTGTTTCAGCACGAACACCTCGCGCTGCTCCGGCGTGAGCGCGAGCAACGCATGTTGCAGGGCGCGGCGCCGTTCGGCGTTCTCCACCTTGCCGTCAGTCCGGTCCGCGGCCGCGACGGCATCGGCGGCCTCGAGCGGCACCCGCTCTTTCGCCTTGCGCTGCTCCGCATAACAGCGATTGCGCAAGATCAGGAAGAACCACCCCGCGAACTTGTCGGGCTCCTGGCACTGCGCCAGTTGATCGTATGCCCGCACGAACGCGTCCTGCACGGCGTCTTCGGCGGCATCGACGGATCCCAGCATGCGGGCCGCGTAGCGCGCATAGCGATCGCGGTACTTGTCGACCAGCTCCGTGTAGCGCTCGGTGTCACCGCCGAGCACCGCCCGTACTACGACTCCGTCGGTGGCCTCTGCCATACGTGGCGAGATGCTACGGATTCTCGGCCGCTGAGGCAACTACCTCCGCTAAAGAGTTCCAGGCACGGCACTTGGTAACGCGTTACCTTCGCCCCCCGGCGGCCATCTTTAAGGCGCTTATGACCATGCCGTGGCCGTGCGACCCGCCGCCAAGTCCGGTTCCTGACGCCACGCTCGTGCGGCGCATCGCCGAGCGGGACGCGACGGCCCTGATCGAAATCCAACGGCGCCATCACGGATCGCTATACGCCCAGGTCTACGGGATCGTGATGGATCCCGCGCAAGCCGAGCGCGTGGTCACGCGAGCGTTCGAGCAGTTGTGGCACAGTGCGCTGGCATTGCGGAGCGGCCGGTCGACGACGTTCGCCTGGCTGCAGCAGACCGCGGCCTCTTTGGCGCGCGCCGAGCGCATGGCGGTCCAGTCACATTAGTCCAAGGGGGATGATGATGATGTTGCGAGTCGTAGGATTGGCGGCGGCCGCGCTGCTCGTGCCGGCCGTCCTCACGGCGCAGACGCCGAACATTCCCAACGAGCAGGCGTCGGGAGTCGCGAAGGAGAAAGTCGCGGCTGCGCTGGCCCGGCGCGCCACGCGGGTCCGCGGCGAAGCCGTCGGGCTCGATAACCGGCCGGTGACACCGGTGACACCGGCGACGCCGGCCACGCCGGCCACGCCGGCGACCGGAGCAACGCGGGCCGTGCCGAATCCGGATGGCGGACCCGCGACGCGGGCCATTCCGCCGATGCCGGCGATGCCGGCCACGCCCGCCTCGCCGTCGCGGCGTCCCAGCGATCCGGGCAGTCAGGGAGCCGGGCGCCGGCCGTAACGTTTCATCCGGCGTAGCACTTCGTCCGGCATGTATCTTACCGGTCCCATGAACTTGGGACCGGTTCTTATTTGTGCGCTGCTCGCGGCGCCCGCCGCGCGGCTTGGCGCGCAGACGCAGGCATCGCTGGGCGTGGGCGTGGGCACGGTCCGCTATACCCGGGGCGCCAGCTTCTCCGCCGCGAGCGTCATGCCCGCCGTCGAGCGCCTCACGCCTTCCTTATACTTGGGCGGCTCCGCGATGCTGTCGGTGCTCGGCGACGGGGCCTGGGCGGGCCAGGCGCGCGCGGACCTGTGGGCCGCCTCTCCCCCCCTCGCCGCCTCCACGCGCTTCGCGCTCAGCGCCGGCGGAGCCGCGGCCACGCGCTCGGACGGCCTCGCCTCGGCTGCCGGCTCGTTGCTCGGTGAGATCGTCTACACAGCCGCCCGGGGAGGCGGGGCCGTCGGCATCGGATCCGTCGGCGGCGTGCTGGAGGGCGAGCCTGCGGTCGGCGGCCTGCGCGTGCGCGCGCGGGTCTGGTGGCAGCGTCAGGGCGACCATGCCACGCTGAGCGTCGAGTCCACGCGGTTTTTCGGCGCCTGGTACAGCGACCTGCTCGTGGGATACATGATCGAGCGGCCCCGCGTCTCGGCGTCGGTTTGGCTCAACGGCCGGGTCAGCGGGACGTACACATCGAGCGCCGCCGCCAGCGCGTCGCTGCGCTACTTCGTTACGCCCACGGTCGCGCTCGAGGCG
>JBOHSP010000320.1:0-4052 GCA_050733275.1 Gemmatimonadales bacterium | reverse complement strand
CTGGGGAAGGCGCTCGTGGGGAAGAAGGTGAAGGAGAAGGTGGAGATCGTGCTGCCGATGGGGCGGAGGAAGCTGAAGGTAGTGGAGGTGGTGACGGTGCACGATTTGGCCGAATCGAGATCACGTTAGGCCCCCGCCCTTGACTCGGGTGCTCCCGCGACGTCAGTTACGGATTAGTCCCGTACGCTCGATAGGGAGCCCCGTGGCCATGCACCGCGTTCTGACTACCGCTGCCTGTTGCCTGATCCTCGCCCCTGGCCTCGCCGCCCAGGACGACCCCGATCGCGCCGTCGCCGGCGGCGGCAGCTTCCCCCCCGGCTGGAACGTGCGCACCGAGAAAAATCGCCGGACGGGCGAGCCCGCTCCCACGACCAACGTCAAGTTCATCAAGATGGGCGACGGCCTGCACGTCACCGTCGGTCCCGCCGCCATCTACTGGCGCGACGCCGATACCGTCTCGGGCAACTACCACGTCGTCACCAGCATCACGCAGATGAAGAACCCCGAGCACCCCGAGGCCTTCGGCATCTTCATCGGCGGCACAGAGCTGGCGGATTCCGGACAACGCTACACCTATTTCCTCGTCCGGCCGATCGACGGGAAGTTCATGATCCGCCGCCGCCCCGGCTACGACGCCCGTCCCACCACGGTGGTCGACTGGACCGACCACGCCGCCGTCACCAAGGCCGACTCGACCGGCAAGGCGACGAACGAGTTCAGCATCCAGGTGCAGGGCGGCCGCATCAGCTTCATGGTGAATGGGAAGGAAGTCCACGGGGGCAACGCCGCCGACTTCGACACCGCGGGCGTCGTGGGCTATCGCGTGAACCACAACCTGGACGTGCATCTCGGTCCGCTGGGAATTCACAAGTTGTGACCACGCTGGGCCGCGAGGCCGAAGAAGACCGGTTCTCCTTCACGCCGTTCACCCGGCATCCGTTCTTCACACAGGTCAACCGCTGGATCATCGACAAGGTGGTCGGCCCGGGTCGCCGCGTCATTGTCGACCTCGGCTGCGGCCCGGGCGCCGTCACCCAGCTCATCGTCGAAAAAGTCGGGGACGCAGAGCCCAAGCCGCACGTCATCGGCGTGGACCCCTCCTCCTCCGCCATCGCCCGCGCCCGCGCCGCCATCTCGGCGCGATTCGTCGAGTTCGTGCAGGGCAGCGCCGAATGGCTCTCCAAGCTCGTGCGTTCCGCGGACACCGTCGTGTTCCTCAACGCGATTCACCTCATCCCCGACAAGTCGCGCGTGCTCGGGGAGATCCGCCGCGTCCTGAAACCCGGCGGCTCCCTCGCCTTCAACAGCACCTTCTTCGCCGGCGCCTACCCCGATGGCACCAGCGGCTTCTGGCGCCGCTGGATCGTGCGCTCGGTGCAGGCACTGAAGGAGAAAGGGATCGCGGTGCAGCACAGCCACGCCGACAAGGCCCAGGCGATGGAATGGCTCACGGCCGAGCAGTACGGCAACCTGTGCCGCGCCTCGCACCTCGAGCCGACGACGGTGGAGCTGGTGCGGATCGAGATGACGCGCGAGAGCCTCCAGGACATTGGCCGCTTCTCGCTGTTCATCGAGGGCGCGCTGCCCGGCGTGCCGCTCGAGGAGGGGTCGGACGCGCTGCAGGTGGGCCTGGACCGCACCCTCGAGGAGCTCAAGACGGACCGGGTGCCGCGGAACTGGCTGGAAGTCGTCGCCGAAGCACGCTAGCTCCACGCGATTGCGCGATTGCGCGGCTCAAGCCGCGGCTCGGCAGCCGCCGCCGAGGCGGCGCGCCCCGTCAGCTCCCTGACGCATGCCGAGCCGCGAGTTCACTCGCGCGTCGCCGCAGCACGCTGAGCGCGAGCCCCACTACCAGCAACGCCCCCACCGTAATCACGTTCAGCGACTCGAGCGCGTTATTGACGCGCTCCCCCACGAGCGCCGGCGCGCTCAGCGTCAAACACGCGAACGACGCCCACCACGCCACGCGCATGCCCCATCCCGCATCCCGCCTGCCGTCTCCCGCATCCCGCATCCCGCGCCAGACCACCCAGTAGGCGGCGAGCAGCGTCACGAAATGCGCCTTCCACGCGAGCGGCGACACGAGGGTCAACGCCGCGAGCCCCACGGCGACTTCCCCCGCGACGACCGGATCCGCCAGCCCCGGCGGGTGCCGGCGGAACGCCCACGCAAGACCGAGCGCGCCGAGCGCCGCAACTCCATAGAAGACGCGAACCGCGCCCTCGGTGGGCCACGAGGCAACCGCATACTGCACGGGATCGCGCGCGCCGCCCTCCGCCGTCAGCAGGCGCTTCAGCGCCGCCAGGAGCGACTGGTTCGGGTAGTGCGGCACTGGATCAGCCGTCTCTCGCGCCGCGACGGCGCGCCACGACCGCCACGCCTCCCCCGTCCGTGAGGGGCCGAGCAGGGCCAGCGGCAGCGCCACGTTGAGCACGATGAGAAAGCCGCCGGTCCAGGCCGCCGCCCGCCACGCGCGCTTGTAGAGGAGATAGGGGAGGAACGCGATGGGCACGGCGCGCAGGCTCGCCGCCGCCGCGAGGGCCAGGCCGCCCACGGCGTCCCGCCGGCGCCGGAAGCAATAGAAGGCCGCGAGTACCAGTAGCAGCAGGTAGAGATTGATCTGCGTGTGCTGGAGGTGTTCCTGGAGCAGCCGCGCGCTCATCGCCACGGGTACGAGCACCGCGGCCGACGTGAACGGCGGCGGCGGCTCGCCGGCAAGACGCGCGAGCAGGCGGCAGGCGCCCCAGATCGCCGCGACGGCGCCGAGCTGCCACAGCAGCAGCGCGCCGGGAAGGGAGATCCGGGCGAGCAGCGCCAGCCCGCTCGCCAGGAAGAGGAAGAACGGCGGCCACGTATTGATCGGCAGGCCGTACGGGTCTCCGCCCTGGAGCGTGACCTCGCCGACCTGGGTGTAGCCCGTAAAGATGACGCCGTCCAGCCGGTTCACGCTGCGGGCGATCTCGAACGCCGCCCACAGCACCAGCAGCGCAGTCGCGATCCGGCCTACCGGCGCACGGCTCACCGCGTACGGCTCACGCTTGTATCACAAAGCGTAGTCTCGCGTGCGCCTCCCGCAGCGCCCCTTCCACGGCCGCCGGCGTCTCGCCCCGCGCAAAGATGAACCCCGGATAGCGGGAGCCATCGGGAAAAGGCACGAGCCGCTCCCCCGGATGCGCCGTGATCTGCACGTCCTCGATCAGCGGCACCGCCTTCGCCTCGGCCACGCCCTGCACTTCCCGGAGTGTCCCCGCGCCCGGAACCGGGATCATCATCACACCGGCCGCCTGCTGCTCTCGCTCGAGCGACGGAATCGGCTTCCCCAGCGCATGCCGCAGGATGAGCTCTTCGAGTGTTCCCCGTTCCTCGCCGCCCCCGCCAAACCGCAGCACGGCGGAGCACCGCCCCCCGATGGGCCTCGCGGCCAGCTCGATCAACCACGGCCCTCGCTCGTTGTAGCGCAGCTCCGCATGCACCGGCCCCTCCACGAGGCCCAGCGCGCGCGTCGCCCGCCCGGCGCACTCGATGATCGCCTTCTGGAGCCCGGCGGGCACCCGCGACGGCGTGACGTAGATGGTCTCTTCGAAAAAGGGGCCGTCCAACGGATCGGGTTTGTCGAACAGCGCCAGCACGTGCAGCCGGCGATTCACGAGCAGGCCTTCGAGCGCCACCTCGTAGCCGGGCACGAACTCCTCGACCAGGAAGCCGTCGTCGCAGGTCCCGACGATGGCCCGCAGCCGCTCGAGCGCCCGCACGAAGCTCGGGGCGTCGCCCGCGCGGATCACCCCGCGCGACGCGCTGAGGCGCAGCGGCTTGAGCACGCAGGGATACGTCGCGCGCCGCGCGATCTCTTCCGCGTCGGCATCGAGCCGCTCGAGCGCGAACCGCGGGGCCGGTACGCCCGCCCGGGCGAGCAACTCGCGCTGGCGGTGCTTGTCGCGCGCCGCCAGCGCGGCCGCCGGCGGATTGCCCTTCAGCCCAAGACGCTCGGCGATCGCCGCCGCCGCGACCGCCGTGTCGTCATCCACGCCCACGACGGCCGCAAGCGCGTGCCC